>CAYTJV010000070.1:0-19361 GCA_964438165.1 uncultured Planctomycetaceae bacterium
CGAGGCCGAGAAAGCGGGGGTGTACTTGAACATCGAGAACATCTTCATCAATGCCTACCTCCACACGCCGCAGGAGATGAACGCCTTTGTCGACGGCTTCCAGTCGGACCGCGTGCGCGTCCACTTCGACACCGGCAACATCATGCTCTACCACTTCCCCGAGCATTGGATCCCGCTCCTGGGCAAGCGGATCAAGAACATCCACCTCAAGGAATACACCAAGAAGGTGCACGAGTTCAATCTGCACACCTTCCGGCCGCTGTTGGACGGCACCACGAATTGGCCGGCCGTGCTGGAGACGCTCGACCAGGTCGGCTACCGAGGCTACTTGACGTTCGAGTACTTCAATCCCTGGCCCCACTGGCCCGAAGCCCTGATCTACCAGACCTCCGACTCCCTGGACCGGATGCTGGGCAGGAAGGGATAGCACCAAACGCCACAGGCCGGGGAACAAGGATTTTGCGGCGAATAAAACAAGGAAAACCATCATGACAGAAATCCAGAAGATCCGGGAAAGGACGTATCCGCGGCAGTGGGCGAAGTGATTTACTTTCGTTGTCGCGATAGCACTGTTCGCTTCGGCAGTCGTCCAGGCAACTTTGCCGAACCACCAGGTAGGCGCCATTGCTTGTGTTTGGCTTTCTATCCTCGCCTATCTTTCGGTACGTCACTTTTCCGACCATGAATTGCACCAGGAACTCGTTCAAGAACTGGATGCCCTGCGACGGGAATTGGAACAGCTCAAGACGACCCAGTGACCAGGTTCCCCCCACCGGCCTCGCGCCGGTGGAAACGGGTTTGGCGACTACCGTTGCGAACGGAGATCGTTTTCCTCTTTCCCCACCGGCCCTGTGCCGCTGGAAACGGGTTTGGCAACTACGCCGCTACGAACCTCACCCTTTTCTCTCTTCCCCACCGGCCCCGCGCCGGTGGAAACGGGTTTGGCAACTATGGAGCCGATCTACACCCCTCACAACACAAAACCGGCCTATCAACTCAACTGGGGGCTGACGGTCTTTTGGCGGCAAACGCCCCTCCACGAGGACCACTGGCTCGCCGCGCTCCAGCAGAGTACTGAGCCCGACGGCGTGCGGATCCTAAACCTGCACCTGGTGATCGTCAACGAGGAACGCTGGATGGAGATTCGCGATGAGCTGCTCGACACGCTCAGCACGACGATCGAGCTCGCGGCGGACAAACACGGGGAGCGCTTGTCGCGCGTGGCGATTGTGCCGGACCACATTCACCTGACGATGGGTTGTCCGATCGAGCGTTCGCCGGAGCAGATTGCGTTGGGATACTTGAACAACTGCGCCTATGCGTGTGGAATGAAGGCGCTGTTTCACTTCGGGTATTATGTGGGTACATTCGGCGAGTATGATCGTGGGGCGGTGGAGTAGTTGCCAAACCCGTTTCCACCGACGCGGGGTCGGTGGGGAAAGCTCGGGGTTCCGAACTCGCTGTAGTCGCCAAACCCGTTTCCACCGACGCGGGGTCGGTGGGGTTTTGGGCACGGCCAAACGCCATTTCCGCACGCGAGTGCATGCGTTATAATTATGTTCTTGTGCGGTCGATTCGCGGGACTTCGGACAAGGAAACAGTCAATGCAGCAAAGGGCATGGCGGACCAGTCGCACGGCGTTTTGGGCAGTCCTGGCGGCTCTGGCCGGCTGGTTGTCGGCCGCGATGTGTGGCGCGGGAGCGCCCGCCGAAGAGCGGCTCCCGGTGGTCGTCCGGGTCGAAAAGACGCACAACAACGCCCCGTTCGACTACCGCATTGAGTCGCGTCTCCAGCGGCCCAACTACGTGGTCTATCGGCTGACCTACCCATCCCCGCTGGTGACTTCGCTCCCCCAGAACAACACCATCCCGGCCGCCTACTACCTGCCCAAGGGGATGAAGCCCGGCGATCCGAAGCGGCCCGCCGTGATCTGCATGCACATCCTCGACGGCAACGAAGAGCTGATGCGCATGACTTGCTCCACGCTCGCCTCGCACGGCATCCCGGCGATCGCGTTCAAGCTGCCGTACTATGGGGAGCGCGGGCCGGCCGAGGGGCCGCGAGTCATGGCCGACAACCCGAAGCTCCTGCTCGACGCACTCGCCCAGGGCTTGGGCGACATCCGCCGCACGGTCGACCTGCTCGCCGCGCGACCGGAGATCGATCCGGAGCGAATCGGGATCATGGGCATCAGCCTAGGCGGGATCGTGGCCGGGACGGCGGCCGGGGTGGAGCCGCGCTTGCACCGGACGATGATGATCCTGGCCGGCGGCGACGTGCAGGCGATCATCCACCACGCCCGCGAGACCCGCGACCTCAGCCGCCTCCTCCGCGAGCTTCCGGCCGACGATCGCGTCCAAGTGGAGCGGATCATCGCCCAGGTCGATCCGCTGCGCCATGCGGCCGCCATGCGGCCCCGGGCGGTGCAGGGGAAGGTGCTCATGGTCAACGCCGCCGAGGACGAGGTGATCCCGCGGGCCTGCACCGAGAAACTGGCCGACGCCCTAGGAATCCGCGAGAAGGTCCGTTGGCTCGAAGGACTGGGCCACTACACCGCCATCGCGGCGCTGCCCCAAATACTCGAGCAGATGGTGCAGTTCTTTAGCGAGGACCTCGATCCGCCGCTGCGGATCAAGCCGGCGCCTTCGGCGGCCAAGACGCCCGTGGAAGTGGTGCTCCGCCTGGTCCAGCAGGCCCTTGGCTTCCTCACCGTGGAGCCGGCCCGCGGCCGCTGCCATTTCGCCGAGTTGACCGCGTCGGTCACGCCCCGAGGCCAAAAGCCCCTCGAAGCCCGTCTGCTCATGGTCCGCGGCGCCGAAGAGAAATTCAAGCTGGAGTGCAAACTCCCGGTCGTCGGCGAGGTTGCCTTGGGTCAGGGGAAATACCCTTGGATGGCGTCGGCCAAGAAACTCTTCAAGGGCGTGAAGAACCTCAAGGCGAAGCCGGGCGATCCGCTGGCCTTTGCCAATCCGGCGGGCATGACGCGAATCCAAGTCATGGCCGGGGCCGTGGCCGGCGCCATGTTCGCCCCGGAGATCCTCGACTCGCTCGTCGCGGTCGCCGAGGATCGGACGGCCGACGGCAAGCGGACCATCCGCTTGACGCTCAAGGGCCGAAACCGCGGCGCGCTGGCGCTGGCGATGCGCGAAGACGGAAAGACTCCGCAGCTAGCGAGCTTCGAGGTGCCCAGCGCCACGGGCACGATCCAGTTCCGCCAATGGCAGATCGGCACGATTGCGCCCGATGGCATCTTCGACCCACCCTCCGGACTTCCGGAACAAGAGGTCGATGCCGCCGAGCTGCACCGCGTCTTCTCGGCGATGTTTAACTTCGCGATGGAGAATGTGCAATGAGGGGTCAGGGGTTAGGGGTTGGGGGTCAGGGGCCAGGGTTCGGGGTTCAGGGTTCAGGGCAATTTCCCCGTGAAGAGGCAAGCCAGTACCAACCGGCATGGCGAGGGCTTGCCTCTTCGCCGTTCGAGGTTCAGGTTCGATCGGCGTTGATTGCACTTGTGGTGCTCGCGGCGACGGTCGCCGCGGCGGCCCCGCCGCCGATCGAGATCGTCACCCGCGATCCGGCCGGGCACGGACTCCTGCTGCGGACCCAACGCAAGCTGATCGTCATCGTGTCGGGCA
Source organism: uncultured Planctomycetaceae bacterium (assembly GCA_964438165.1). Lineage (GTDB taxonomy): Bacteria > Planctomycetota > Planctomycetia > Pirellulales > Thermoguttaceae > CALFBP01. The sequence continues at coordinate 3,636 of CAYTJV010000070.1, forward strand.
CGCCGGAGCAAATGGGCACGGCCCACGGCACGCTCTTGAAGGAGCCGGCCCGAAAGCTCGTCGAGCGCGTGCTGTACCTGGTCGGCGGCGCCGAGAGCATCCACTCGGGCATGTGGTTCCTCGACCGGATGGAAGAGATCCAGCGCCGCACCCTGCCGCACATTCCCGAACGGTTCCTGGTCGAGTGCGACGCTTTGTCGAAGGCCGCGGGCGTGTCGCAGCGCGACGGGCGTTACGCCAATCTCTTCCCCGAGCGGTTCCACTGCAGCGGCGTAGCCGTGCGCGGCAAGGCCACCAAGGACGGCTCCGTGCTCCACGCCCGCGTGCTCGATTACATGCGCGACATCAACCTCCAGGGTGCGGCCTGCGTCCAGGTCTTCCTGCCCGAGGGATACAACAAGTGGATGAGCCTCGGCTACGCGGGCTTCCTCGGCACGGTAACGGCAATGAACGAGAAGGGGCTGGCGATCGGCGAGATGGGCGGCCGCGGCGAAGGCGATTGGGACGGCGTGCCGATGAGCCTTTTGTTGCGCGACGTGATGGAGCGGGCCGCGACCGTCGAAGAGGGACTCGACATTCTCCGCAAGGCCCCGCTCACCTGCGAATATTTCTACGTGCTCAGCGACAAGTCGCGGAACATGGCGGGCGTACACGCCGACGCCCGGCAGATCACGATTCTCCGGCCGGGCCAGCAGCATCCCATGCTCCCCCTGGTGCCCGAGGACACGGTGATGATGTCCGCCGGCGACCGTGCCAAAAAACTGAGTGAGCGAGTCCAGGAGCACTACGGCCGGATCGACGTGCGGACGATGATCGACATCATCAAGCGTCCGGTGGCCATGAACTCGAACCTCCACGACGCGATTTTCTCGCCCGAGACGCTCGACATGTGGTTCGCCGACGCCGGCAAGCACACCCCCGCCTGCGACGAGCCCTATGCCCACTGCAACCTCGGCCAGCTCATCCGCCTGTACGGCGACGTGATGAACCGCAAGACGGCGCGAACGCGCTGAACGAGGAGACCCAAGAACCGGAACACCATGAGGCGTAGGGGGTCGGGAGTCTTTTTCCATGTCGGCCGTCACGTCGCTGGAGAGGCATGAGTCGTTGGCGGCCAACATGGAAAAAGACTCCCGACCCCTTGGTTTGATTCGATGCCTACCGCCAACACCAAACGCATCGTGCTGACCGGCGTGAGCCGCGGCTTGGGTCGGGCCATGACGGAAGGCTTCATCGCCGCCGGCCATGTGGTGCTGGGCTGCGCCCGATCGGCCGACGCGATGGCCGCGCTCGGGAAGCGTTTCGGGCCGCCGCACCGCTTCGACGTGGTCAACGTGGGCCGCGACGAAGAGGTCTGCGACTGGGCCGCCGCGGTCTTGGCCGAGGGGCTGGCGCCCGATCTGCTCATCAACAACGCCGCGGTCATCAACAGCAACGCCCGCCTCTGGGAGGTGTCGCCGCCAGATTTCTCCTGGATAATCGACGCGAACATCAAGGGAGTGATGAACGTCATCCGCCACTTCGTCCCTGCCATGGTGGCCCGGGGCCAGGGGGTGATCGTGAATTTCAGCTCCTATTGGGGCCGCTCCGTGGCGGCCGAGGTGGCCCCCTACTGTGCCACGAAATGGGCCATCGAGGGGCTCACCGCGGCGTTGGCCGAGGAACTGCCGCCGGGCATGGCCGCCGTGCCGCTCAACCCCGGCATCATCGACACCGACATGCTGCGGAGCTGCTTCGGCGACTCCGCCGGAAGCTACCTCGGCCCGAGCCAATGGGCCAAAGATGCCGTGCCCTTCATCCTCTCCCTGGGCCCGGAGCACAACGGCCACCCGCTCACCGTGCCCGGCCAGTGAGACTGGTGCGCCGAGAGTGGAGCAATGCGGAGATGTCCCGTACAACCGAAGATGCCCAAACCGACTCCTGACCCCTGCCAGCTCGCCTGGCAGGTGAAGAAGTTTTGTGAGCGATGTTCGCTTACAAAACTCCTTCACCTCGCGAGCCGGCAGGGGTCGCCGTGCGTTTTGCGGCCGATTTCTCGCCATTCAAACTGCTTCACCCGCCAGAGAAGCTGGCGTGCGTCGTTCGCAGCCCGATATCCATGCTGAAGTCTCCACAAAGTTGGAAATTTCTGCGGTGCCGACGCCGGCCTATTGGCTTGACTTCCCTGGACCGCCATTTCAGACTAATGGTAGGCATTTGAAGAGGGAGAGAGTCATGGGGTGGCCCAAGTGGAACTGCGGGGTTGTCTTGGCGCTTCTTGTCGGCACGGCGCACGGCGAGTTGATTCACCGCTACAGCTTCAACGATGGCACGGCCAGGGATTCTGTCGGCGGTGCGCACGGCACCCCCGTCAACGGCCCGATCTTCCGGGACGGCGAAGTAGTCTTCGATCCTCAAGTGAACAATGGAACGAATTCGGATCCGGCAACCGGTCAATACATCGACCTGCCGAATGGGATTGCAGAACACCGGCACTTGACGGTTGAGGTTTGGACCACCTTTCGCGGTGGCAACCCCTGGCAGCGGATTGTAGATTTCGGCAACTGCACGGCGGGCGAGCTCCTGCCGACCGACAAGACCACCCGCGATTACCAGGGACATGGCTTTCTCATCCTCACGCACAATTTCGGCGGGGGTCTCCTGGGGCAGATCTCCATCGATAGTTGGGGAGATCCCGTCGATACCGATTTCTCCTTCGGGCCGGGGCTTTCCCACAACCAGGAACACCACGTGGTGTTCGTTCATGATCCCGATGCGGGGCAACAGCGTTTGTATCTCGACGGCGTGCTCGTCGGCGGCGACCAGGCCACGGTCGATCCTTCGACCTCCGCCTGGAAGAACTACTTCCTGGGCCGCTCCAATTTCTCTGACAATCCCTTCTACAACGGCGCTTTGAACGAGGTGCGGTTGTACGACCACGGCCTCTCCGAGAGCGGTGTGATCCGCAATTACCTGTTGGGTCCCGACGTGGTCGCGCTGGTCCGAATTATCGACGATGGGGACAGCGGATTCAGAAGCGCGGGAAAATGGTCGATCGCCGACGACCGGGGATTTCAAGGCGATCTCCGGTCCAGCAAGACGACTGGCGGCAGCAACACGGCGGAGTGGGTGTTTTCCGTCACTCCGGGAGTGTACCACGTGGCCGCGACCTGGGCGGCGGACTCCAGGTGGGCCAGCCGCGCCCCCTTCGCGATCCTCGATGGTGTAGCGTGCCGCCCTGTCCTCGTGGACAGAGCGGTCGTGGACCAAAGGCACGCCCCAAGAGACTTCACCGCAGACGGGGCTAACTGGGACGACCTCGGCATTGTGAACATTTTCAGCAACTCGCTCATCGTCCGGCTGTCGGGAAGCGCAACGGGTCGCGTTGTGGCCGATGCCGTGCGGATCGAACGCTTTCCTGACCTGGAGCTGCCGACCGTACAAGTGGTCGATAATGGAGATCTCCGGTTCAGTACGACGGGCTCTTGGAGCGTAGCAAGGGACCGAGGCTACGAACGAGACTACCGCTGGGCGACGAAGGGCAGCGGCTCGAATACCGCGACGTGGACCTTCCTGGTCGTACCCGGGCAGTACGAGGTGGCGGCGACCTGGACACCGAGTCGGAAGTGGGCGGACGCAGCGCCCTTCACGATTTACGACGGACCAACGGTCTTGGGTACCGTGAAGGTCAATCAGCAATCCGCCCCGGACGATTTCTCTGAGCAAGGGGTCTCCTGGAAGGGCCTGGGGACGTTTGCCGTCACCGGCAACGTTCTCGCCATTCGGCTCTCCGCCAAATCCAAAGCCCCCGTGGTTGCCGACGCCATCCGAATCAGGGGCATCGAAGGGGCCCAGGGCGCTTCACTGGCTCGTTGATCAAGGAGATGTTATGCGACTGCGAAATGCACGGTCCGTCGGCAAGAAGTGCTTGATCGGCGGATTGCTGGTTCTTTTCACTTTAGCAGGAATCCAAGCCATGTCGAATGCGCAAGTTGACCGTGCGGCCGGCGGCGCTGAGCCGTTGGGGTCGTCGAGCGCCGAATCGGGAAGCACGTTGGAAAAAGCCACCTTCGGCGCCGGGTGCTTTTGGTGCGTCGAGGCCGTGTTCCAGCGGCTCAAGGGCGTCCACTCGGTGGTGTCCGGCTATAGCGGCGGCCGTGTGAAAAACCCAACGTACAAGCAAGTCTGCTCGGGCAGGACGGGCCATGCCGAAGTGGTGCAGGTCACGTACGACCCGAAGCAGATCGCCTATGCGGAGCTGCTGGAGGTGTTTTGGGGGACCCATGACCCGACGACCCGCAACCGTCAAGGCAACGACGTGGGCACGCAGTACCGTTCCGCGGTCTTCTACCACAGCGACGAGCAACGGAAACTGGCCGAACACTACAAGCAGAAGCTCGACGCATCGGGGGCGTTTCGCGTCCCGATTGTCACCGAGATCGCGCCCTTCCGCGAGTTCTTCCCCGCCGAGAATTACCATCAGGACTACTACAATCTCAACGCCCGCCAGCCCTACTGCCAACTCGTCATCCGGCCCAAGGTGGAAAAACTGAAGAAGGTTTTCGCCGACAAGCTCAAAGCCCCGGCGCAAGCAGCGGCCGGAGAAGCGAAGCGGTAGGCTCAGGAGGGCAAACCAGGCTCTGTTGCAGACGGCACTGGCCGGCTAAGATATTGCTATGGCAAACAAGGCCTCTGACGGGAAGAAAGGCCCTTTGCCAAAGTGAGAGGGATGGGAGAGTCGCCATGGAAATCCCCATTATCGTCGAGCCCACTGGTCACAACGGTTTCCGTGCGAGCAGCGGCGGCCTGTGGGGGCTGGAAATCGAAGCGCCGACCCGCGAGGAAGCCGTCCAAAAGCTTCGCGAACTGATCGACCGCCGCCTCGAGGCGGGCGCGGAGTTGCTCGCTCTGGACGTTCGTAGTGGAGCGCATCCACTCGCTCGATTTGCCGGGATGCTCAAGGATGATCCCTTGCTCCAGCCGTGGAAGGAAGCCATGGCCGAGTATCGCCAGCAGACCGAAGATCTCTGAGAGCGCCAATGAGCCTCCACGTGCTCGACACGGACACATTGGTTCTCGGAGTCAAACACGCGGACCTGCGCATCGCGGCCATCACGCTGGAGCATGGCGGTACGCTGGTGACCCGCAACACCAGGGACTCTCAGGCGATTCCGGACCTTCCTTTTGTGGACTGGTCAACGTGAAGGGGGAGAACAAAGCCACGCCCATCCAAGACTCTCGGGCGTGCCACACGACCCGTCGATATGCCGCTGCCGCGACGAAGACGACGCAAAGAGCGAGGCGGACTGGGTGGCGCGTCCCTGAGGCTTTGCGAAGGGCGTGGTTTGACGCGGGACCGATCTGAGCCGGAGATGACGTGATTACAGCTCAAGCAGCGAGCGGAGCCTTTCCTTGACCTCCAAGGAGGTAGCGTGGGATAGGGTGCCGAGGCGGCGGACCACGTTGCGTGCGTGGATCGTGGCCAATTTGTGCAAGCGGAGCACCGATCTTGTCTTGAGCATCGTCGAGGCGTGTTCGGCGGTTACCGGATCGAGAACAATATCGGTCGGCAAAAGCGCGGAGGGAACCACCGATGAAATATAGGCCACCAGGACTTCGGGCACGCTTCCGACGGGACCGGTCAGAAGAAGGACCGGGCGCAGCTTCATTCCCGCACTTCCGCCGAACGGAAAGCTCGCCAAGTGAATTTCGTCACGGTTCATTCTGCGGCGCTCCGTCGGACAGCGTGTAGATGTCCTGCCGAGCGTCGCTCAACTCGTCCGCCCACTCGCGCGCCACGCCCGGCATCCATGCCTCTCCCGCATCATCCTCGTCGCAGCGGCGTACAATCAAGACTGTGACCGGCCCCGGGGGGATCGAGTCCGGAACCACAGCGGAAAGCCGGTGCTGGCCGTCCACATGGCCGCTGATTCGCACCGCGTTCATGGTATCACCTCGCCAGTTCGAGTGTTCTCTGGGAGCACGCGCCGACGATCGCGCAATAAACTATTATTATAGCAGCCTTGCCCAAACTCGTCGAGATGCGCGGGTGCCCCCGCTCAGAAGTCGGGAGTGGCGAGCGTGCCATTGCTTGGCCGCTGCCGCGAGAGACCTTGAATGAAGGGAAGACGTCATGCCGGCAGCGGCCAAGCAGTGAGGGTCGGCACTGTTCTTGGCAACATCGACGGCGCCAGGCGGAGAAAAAGCGGCGGGCGGGGGGCTTGCTTGATACATGGGCTCGTCGGTAGGACAATCGATCACGGTTATTGTTCCCTGGTCCGGAGGAGCCCCGAGATGAGAAAGCGAAAATATCTGCCGCTTGCCTGCCTGGTTCTCCTGATGGCCGGTGGGATCGCCCCGGGCGCCGCGCCGCGCGCCGCGCCGCGCGCCGACGAGCCCTTCATGGGCGCGTACATTCACCTCCCAGCGTGGTTCCGCGGCAAGGATGACGAGGCGGCACGTCAGCGGGCGATTGCCGAGAACCTGGACCGATTTCGGGATTCCGGGCTGTGCGTGTTGATCCCGTTCGTGACCACCACCCGGGGACAGGCCGAGTACCCGAGCCAGATCATCCCCGACAAAGTCTGGGGAAGCTGGGACCCGGTTGCGGGTATCGTCCGGGAGGCGCGGAAGCGCGGATTGCAGGTCTACCCGGCGGTGTGCGTGCTCGCCTGTGGGCACAACGAGCCCGCGGGCGTGCTCAAAGTCCATCCGGATTGGGCCCTGCGCGACAAGGCGGGCCGGCCGATGGGATTCATTTCGTCGGGACACCCGGCGGCCCGGAAATGGGTCGTCTCGGTGCTCAAGGAAATCGCGACCAAGTACCATCCGGACGGCATCCTGTTGGACTACTGCCGTTACCCCGGCAACGAAGCGCAAATGGACCCCGTGGCGCAGGCGAAATTCGAGGCCACGCACCCGGCCGATCGGTTCCCGCCGGGCAGCACGCGGCACAAGGACGAATTCCGGAAGTTCAAGCGGGAGTGCCTCACCGAGTTGGTGGGGCAAATCAGCGGCGCGCTGCGGGCGTTGGAGCCCAGACCGCGGGTCGCCGTCTACATGTGGGGAGCGCACGAGCTAAAGGGCACTCGCGATTGGCGGACCTGGGCCGACCGGGGATACCTCGACATGCTCAACCTGACCGGCTACGCGTACCGTGAGCAATACGGTGAAAAGTACCTGGAAGTCCTCGACGAGCGATTCCGCGACGTGGCCGCGGTCCTCAAGCAACTACACAAGCCGGTGGAGTTCACGATCTGCGTGGGAATCAGCACCAGCCACGGAAAGATCCGCCAAGCGCGGGAGATCGAAGACTACCTCGAGATCGGCAAGCGCCACGGCGTGCAGGGCGCGTCGATCTTCACCTGGGAAACGCTCCAGCCGTTTCTGGCAGACGTGAAGAAGGCCGGCTACCTTGAGCAATTCACCTCCGGGCTACACCCGCCAGCCGCCAAGCCCCCCGCGAAAACGAAACCTGAGACGGAGGCCGGCAAACGCCCGCCTACGCTGCTTAAGCCTCTCTCCCAAGAGCGACAAGAGCTTGGGAACGAGAATCCAAAATACGGGATGTGAGGACCATTGCGATGTCGTATCCTTTGAGTCGCCGCCGATTCTTGCAGGCCTCGGCTGCCTGCGGTGTGGCAGCCGTCGCGGGCGCGGAGGGGATGGGTCAGCGGCCGCCGGCGCCAGGCAAGTTGGTGCTGAATGACGATGGGCACGTGTTCTTGCACTCGAACGATGATCTGGGCAAGGCCGAGCTGCGTCGATACCTGCAAAGCTACTGCCGGCCGGGGCTGGATACGGTGGCCTATTGCGTCGGCGACATGTCGTGGCCGACGCTCTATCCCACCCACGTCGGTGTGTACTATAGCGCGTTGGGGGCCGGCGGCGATCTCGGACGGTCGCGGATGTACAAGAACGTCGAGAATCTCGCTTCCGAGCCGGGCGGCTATTTCGGCGCGGCGTTTGCCATCCTTCGCGAGCTGGGCAAGAAGGCGCTGGCCAGTTTCCGCATGAACGACGCCCATTTCACCTCGATTGACAACCCCCACGCGAGCCCGTTTTGGAAGCAACATGCCAAGCTGGCCCTCGGCCCGGCCTACGGATACTACGGCGGCTGCCTGAGCAACGACGCCAACTATCGTCATTACGACCCGGACCTGGCCAGCATGGATCGCCGGAGCGGGCAAGCTGGCAGCTTGCCCCACGGCGGCCAGCGGCGGTTGAAAGCGGCGCTGCGGTGTTACGAAGATTACGACCGCACGCAGGCGATCGCGCTGCGGTTCAAGATCGAGAACGTGGCCCGCACCGAGCAGTTCCAAGCCAGCCTGAACGGCCACAGGATCGAGCCCGGCAGAGGGCAGGTGCGCTACGCGGCCAATGGGCGCGACACGCGAATCCACACCGTCAAGCTCGGGCCGTACCTGGAGTACGAAGTCGCTTTGCGGCCGGACCAGCTTCGCAGGGGCGAAAACGTGCTGGAGGTCACTCCGAAGAGGCTGACTGCCGACCTGGCAACAAAGATCAACCTGGTGGAGATCGAGCTTCACGTGCGTTATGGGAGGAAATCATGAGAGCAAACAACCCGGGAACCACATGGGGCCGATTTGCGGCCTCTCCGCGGCAGTGGAAGACGATCCTGACTTTCTTGGCCTTGATGATCGGGTCCTTCCCGGCCAACGGCGCCGAGAAAGTGGAGAAAACGTTGATCGCCGACAAGACGCTCGTCGCCTGGGTCGCGCCGAGCAATCTGACCCAACGCGGCGGCAGTGCGCTGACAATCGAGAAGTCGGGCGGCACTTTTGACGCGATCGTGCTAGGCGAAATGGCGGCGTCCAAGTGGATGGCCGGGAGCAATGGATTTGCTCGGACCCAAAAAGACCAGGCGAGTGTCCCGCCCGAGACTGCCGACCACCAAACGCTAGTGCAAATCGCCGTCGTCTACAAGGGCAAGCAGGTCGCCCTCTATCGCAACGGGGCCAAGTACGCCGACTACGCCGCGGGCAGCTCGGAGCAGTTCGGCGGCGACAGCCTGGTCTTGATGGGCCTCCGCCACGTCGACGCCAATCCCGACAATCGCTTTTTTACGGGCTCCGTGGACGATGCCCGGATCTACGGCGTGGCGCTGGATGCCAAGCAGATCGCCGCGCTGAAGCCGAACCAGCCGTCGGAGCCCAAGCCGCTGGCGTGGTGGGATTTTGAGGATGGCAGGGCCGCCGACCGGATGAAGTTGTTCCCCACCAGCACGCTCTTCGGCGACGCAAGGATTGCCGACGGGCGGCTCCACCTCGACAAGACGGGCGCGTACCTGATGGCGACCAAGCTGGCGCCGCAAGCGTCGATCGACTTCAGCAATGCCGACAGCCTCGTCCGCGCGCACCGCGAGAAACTGCTCAGCGACCCCTACCGGCCGGGCTACCACTTCGTCACCCCCGAAGGACGCTGCATGCCCTTCGATCCCAACGGGACAATTTTCTGGAAAGGCCGGTACCATCTGTTCTATATCTTCCAGGACGCCAGGGGGCACAACTGGGGGCACGTCTCCAGCACCGACCTGTTCCACTGGCGGCACCATCCCACGGGCCTGATCTCCGGCATGTTCAGCGGCAACTGCTTTGTGAACAAGGACGGCCGCCCGACCATGTGTTACCACCAGGTCGGCCAGGGCAATGCCATGGCCGTGGCCGTCGACGACGACCTGAACCAGTGGAAGAAACTGGACTCCAACCCCATCACCCCCAAGACCGCGCCCGGCGATCCGCACCACGACAAGTACCGGTCGTGGGACCCCTACGGATGGCTCGAGGGCAACACGTATTACGCCATCTTCGGCGGGAACCGGCCGGCCATCGCCAAGTCCGGCAGTCTGGCCGGGCCGTGGAAGTACGTTGGCGACCTCATGGCCAACAGCGTCGAAGGCGTGTCGATCAACGAGGACGTATCGTGTGCCGATCTGTTCAAGATCGGCGACAAGCGCATGCTCCTCTGCATCAGCCACCGGCTCGGCGCTCGCTACTACCTCGGCGAATGGAAAAACGAGCAGTTCCATCCCACGTTTCACGAGAAGATGAGCTGGGTCGACAACTCCTTCTTCGCCCCCGAGAGCCTGCTGGACGACCAGGGTCGCCGGATCATGTGGGCCTGGATCTTCGACAGCCCCGGATTCGCGATGCGCATGAATTACGGATGGTCCGGCACGATGAGCCTGCCGCGGGTGCTCTCGCTGGGCGAGGACGGGCGCCTGCGCATGGACGTGCCGAAGGAAATCGAGGGCCTCCGCTACCACGCGAAGAAACGGGCGAACCTCGCGGTCAAGGCCGACGCCGACTTGGTGCTTGAGGGCATCGGCGGAGACAGCCTCGAGCTGTGCCTCGAAATGAGCGCCAAGGACGCCAAGCAGTTCGGCCTCAAGGTCTGCCGCTCTCCGAAGGGCGAAGAGGAGACGCTCGTCTACTACGACGCCATCGAGAAGAAACTGAAGGTCGACACCCACAAGTCGAGCCTTACGGAAGGGCCGAAGACCATTGAGGCTGGCCCGTTCGAGCTTCAGCCGGGGGAGCCGCTCAAGCTCCGCGTCTTCGTCGACAAATCGGTCGTCGAGGTGTTCGCCAACGGCCGCCAGGCGGTGATGCGGCGAATCTATCCCTCGCGCGAGGACAGCGTCGGAGTGACGCTTTTCTCCAACGGCGGCCCGGCCACCGTCGCGACACTCGAGGCGTGGGACATGATGCCGTCGAACCCGTACTGACAGGATGAAGGACGAGGGATCGTAGGACATGATGCCATCGAAGACGTACTGACAGTCTGCCCGGAAACGAGGACTGGCTCCCGGATGTTGTGAGTTGGAGAAGAAAAAAAGGGGGGTCAGTACGATTCTTGGTGGACTAGCCGGCCAAGCTCTTGGGAAAGGGCACACCGTCGACTTCTCTCTTTGCCTCCCACCTTCTCATCGGAGCTTCACGCCGTCGGGACAATTCTCGGCGCAGACTGCGAGCACATTGGCACTGTGGTCGAAATTCTCGCACTCCATCAGAAACTGGAATTCCGTCGCAAAGGGGCGGCGAGTTCTTTCGTTGCAGAGAACATACCCCAGCGAGCGCAATCGTTCAGCCAATCGTCGCACGTCCCAGTTGGAGAGGTAGAGGGAGCTTTGCGCGAACTCGATAACCATCGGAGGACGAAACCGGCGCAAGGTGTTTTCAGCACCTCGGAGGAAGAACGGCTCGTGGCCATCGATATCTACTTTCACGAAGTCAATTCGCTCGATGCTCAACTCATGTACGACGTCGTCGAATGTTCTCAAGGAGATCTGCTCGGAATCCATTGGTTCGCCGCTAGGCACATGGAGCGTTGCGGTAGACTGATCGAGTGCGATTTCGTGCGACGCGCTCAACTCGGAAAGCCCGAAGGGGAGGATGCGCACTTGCTGTGTCAACCTATTCTCTCGAACATGCCAATCAAGTTGTTCACGAAATGTCCGTGCCGGCTCAAAAGCCCAGACCAAGCCGTTTGCCCCAACACACTGAGCACAAATCAATGCGAAGTATCCGAAGTTGGCACCCACATCCACCACGTGCATGCCTGGCTTAACAAGGTCACGGACGAGCCGGGTCGTATGGTGCTCCCATCCGCCACTCTCGATAATACTGCTGCCAACACAACTCCTGGGGTTGAGTCGCCAAGTTACCCCTTGGCACTTCACTTTGCGCCATCCCCCGGGCAATCGCGAGGAGAAGCACTTGCGAATGGTCCTCCGAAGACGATACTCCAATCCTCGAATCATTCGATCACTTGCCTCTTGGTTGCCCACTTGATTAGGGGTTGAAGCCTCGATACGACTGCGTCTGTCGGATACGCGCGATTGATCATCGTTGTTCGCTGCACATCGAGCCTGACGGCTAAGTCCTCTCGGATACAACTCCGAACGTTAAATATGCCAGCGCGCACGTACAGACGGTACTCGCGCGACGCCAGTAGGTTTGGTGGGATGATCGCGGTAGACCGGTAGTACCCTGGAGCGATCACCGGCACCGAACCGAAACAATCATCATGAAAGGATCGCACAAGAACAACTCCGTCCTCGTCGCACAAATCGAAGTACACTCGCAGGCCATGAACCTCGGAGACGACCTGCCAGACGATTTCAATATCCACGGCCTCTCCATTTCCCACGACCAAAGTCTCTGCCCCGTTCTGGAGCACGCCGAAATCAATCAAGCGAAAGACGGGGTCGGGCTGGACGCGTGCAATTCGCGATCGAAGGCTTTCAATGGAATCGCACGGCTGTACTTCCCGGAGATAGCTTAACGCGACCTGCTCCGTTGGCCCAACGCTACGAACCTGTCCGTGATCCAACCACACGGCTCTCGTACAAAGATTGCGCACGGCGGGCATGTTATGGCTGACGAAGAGAATCGTGCGATTCGAGCGGGCCACGTCAGCCATCTTCCCAATGCACTTCTTCTGGAACGCCGCGTCGCCGACGGCGAGCACTTCATCAATCAGCAGGATCTCCGGCTCAAGGTGCGCGGCCACGGCAAACGCCAGCCGCACGAACATCCCGCTCGAGTAGTGTTTCACCGCGGTGTCCAGAAAACGCTCGATCTCCGAGAAGGATACGATCTCGTCGAACTTCCGCTTAATCTCCGCCCGGCGCATGCCGAGGATCGTGCCGTTGAGGAAGATGTTCTCCCGCCCTGTGAGCTCGGGATGGAAGCCCGTGCCAACCTCGAGCAACGAGCCGACGCGGCCGCGAATTGCCATCGAACCGCGTGTCGGCCGCGTGATCCGAGAAAGAAGCTTCAACAGCGTGCTCTTGCCGGCGCCGTTGCGACCGACGATCCCCACCGCCTCGCCCGGCCGAATCTCGAAGGATGCATCTTCGAGGGCCCAAAACCAGGAGTCCTCTTCCACCTTGCGGGACAGCGTCCGCCGCGCCAGACGGTTGGCGGCTGACAGGAATCGCAACGGCATCTCCGAGAACCGCAGGTACGACCGCTGCCGCCCGATGCGATAGCGTTTCCCCAAATGCTCCACTCGAATCGCAAAGTCGCTCATCGCATCACACCCAGTCGGCCAGCGTGTCTTCGCAATGGCGGAAATAGACTAGCCCAGTCAACAGCAGCACCGCGACCGCGACCAACGAAATCGCCAGGCTGCCGGCTGGCACCGATATCTTCCCGAACAACGCCCAACGGAACCCCTCCACGACCCCCGCCATCGGATTAAGAAAGTACCACGCCCGCCACTTCTCCGGAATGACGCTGCCCGACTCGTATAATACGGGCGTCAAATAGAGCCACGTCTGCGTCAGGAAGGGGATGACGTACTGGAAATCGCGATACATCGCGCACAGCGCCGCCAGCCAAAGCCCCACTGCCAGCGCCGTGAGCGTTGCCAAGAGCACGGGCAAAGGAATTGTCAACAAGGTCCAGCTCGGGACCACGCCGAACCAGGCCAACATTCCGATCAGGAGACAGAACGCCACGGCAAAATCCAGGAGGGAGGCGATGATCGGTGCTAGCGGAAAGACCAGCCGAGGGCAGTACGCCTTTTTGAGCAACCCCTGGTTCTCCACTAAACTCAAGCTGGAGTGGCTCAGCGATGTGCTGAACAACTGCCACATCAAGAGCGCGGCGTAGACTGAGAGAACATAAGGCACACCCGCCGACACCGGATGCGCGTTCATCAGCCGGAACAGAACGTAGAAGATTGTCATCGTCGCCAGCGGTTGAAGGATTGCCCAGGTGACACCGATGAGCGTCTGTCTGTATCGTACCTTGATGTCCCGCAGGGCCAGCATCCACAGCAGGTCGCGAAAGCGCCAAAGCTCGACGAGATTCAACAGCTCCCAAAGACGGAAACTCGCCCCCGCACGCACTATCGTCAACGGAGGTGCGCCGCTGTCCTGGAGGTAAGCCCCAGCAACGCCTGTCGCGGCACTCGTCGAAACCTGATCGGAAGGGGATTCGCTGCTCATCTGTATGGGATTATGGAGTTGACCTTCGCGTGTTCCGTCTCCAGAACAAGCGATAATTCGACGAGGCCGAGGGAACCGAAAAACATCACGTCCCCCAATCGCGGGCGTAGCGGAAATCGCGGTCCATGGTTCGCGGGGAGAGCTTGGCGATGACCGGCATGCGGCGCTTGTAGTGGTTGCGGCGGATCATCTCGGCCACGCGGTCGACGAACTGCGGGGTGAAGCCGAAATCGACTAGCTCGCTCCGGCGCCAGCGGCTATCGACCATGAGCACCAGCAGGCGGTCGACCTCGGCGTAGGTGAAACCCAGCTCGCCTTCGTCGGTCTGGCCGATCCAGAGGTCGCCCGTGGGAGGCTTCTTGATAATCTGTTCGGGCACGCCGAGCCAGCCGGCCAGCCGGAAAAGCTGCGTCTTGTAGAGATCGCCCACGGGATTGACGGCCGAGGCCATGTCGCCGAACTGCGTGCCGTAGCCCAAGAGCAATTCGCTCTTGTTGCTGGTGCCGACCACGAGGGCGTCGAAGGCCGCACTTTGATCGTACAAAACGGTCATTCGCTCGCGGGCGCACTTGTTGGCCAGGCGCATCCGCGAGGCGTCGGGGAATTGCTTGAAGTAGGCGTCGATCGACTCGGTAATGGGCACATTGAGGGTGCGCACGCCGAGGTGGTCGATGACTGCCTGGGCATCGCGCTGGGTGGCCTCGCTGGAAGTCTTATAGGGTATGGTCACGGCCAAGACGTTTTCCGGGCCCAGGGCCCGGGCGGCCAGGCAGGTGACCACGCTGGAATCGATGCCGCCGGACAGGCCGACCACGGCGTGGCGGAACCCCGCCCGGCGCAACTCCGTGCAGGTGAACCGGCAGAGGATCGAGCCCACCAGCTCGGGGTTGATCTCCAGGGCGGCTTGGGCGGGGTCACGTTCCATAGCGGCGGCGCTTGATGCGGTTGAGTTCTTCGATGGTTAGCAGAAGCCGCTCGTCGCGTCCCAGCGGCGTGATCAGCCGCTGGCGGCGGAGCTCGGCCAGGTCGATCGTGCCCATGGCAAGGGCTTCGTCGAGCATGGGGGCCTCGGCCAGCACGCCGCCGTCGGGCCCAACGATCCGACTGCCGCCCCAGAAGCACAGTCCGTCCTCGAAGCCCACGCGGTTGACGAGGATCACCATCGCCCCCAGGAGCTGCGCGAACGTGCGGGCCATCAGGTCGTAGCTCTCGGCGATGCGGATCCGCTCGCCGGCAACGCCCCGGGCAGGCGAGTTCGCCACGCAGATCAGCACATCGACCTCTTCGGCCTGCATGATCGCCGCGGCCGAGAGGTGCCAGAAATCCTCGCAGATCAAAAGGCCCACGCGACCGAACCGGGCCGTGTCGAAGGCCTCGATCCGCTCGCCGGCGGCGAAGTACCGCTGCTCGTCGAACAGGCCGTAGGTGGGCAGGTACACTTTGCGGTGTACGTGTACGATCCGCCCCCCCTCGGCAAACAGGGCGGCGTTGTAGAAGCGATGCTGTGGGGATTCCTCGATGAACCCCGCCACCAGCGCCGCCGGCCCGGCCGCCTCCATCAGCCGCTGGATCTCCGGCGCCTCGCGGCGGATGGCCACGTCGGGGACCATGTCGCGCACGAAGTACCCGGTGAGCGACAGCTCGGGAAAGATCACCAGGTCGGCCGGCTGCTGGCGGGCGGCTTCGACTTGCTTTAGGTGCAGGGCCACATTCCACTCGCGGTCGGCCAAGGCGGGCGCGATCTGCGCCATGGCCACGCGAAGAACGCC
>CAYTJV010000071.1:0-4639 GCA_964438165.1 uncultured Planctomycetaceae bacterium
GTTCATACCGACCCGACGCGTCTGCGACAGATCCTCGTGAATCTGGCGGGCAACGCCGTCAAATTCACAGAACATGGAGAGGTGCGAATTGGCGTCCGCTGCACGGCGCCGGACAGCGGGCCAGCCCGGCTTCAGTTCCTTGTCTCCGACACGGGAATCGGCATCCCACCCAACAAGATCGGCATGCTGTTCCAGGTGTTCAGCCAGGTCGACAACTCGACGACCCGCCGCTACGGAGGCACGGGCCTTGGACTGGCGATCTCGCGGCGGCTGGCCCAAATGCTGGGCGGCGACATTGCAGTGGAAAGTCACGAGGGGCAAGGAAGCACGTTTACCCTGACGATCGATCCGGGCCCTCTCGAACGGCCGCGGGCGGATTCGGCGCCCCCGCTGAGCCCGGCTCGCCACGCTCCCCCAAAACAGGAAGTCGATCGGCCCAGACTCGTGGGCCGGGTTCTCGCGGCCGAAGACGTTCCGGACATTCAACGGCTGATCGGCGAAGTGCTCCGGCAGTTCGGGCTGGAGGTGGATTTTGCCGAGACGGGACTGGCGGCGTGCCAGCGCGCGGAGGAGTCGCTCCGTCAAGGTCAGCCCTATGATCTGATCTTGATGGACAACCAAATGCCGGAAATGAATGGCTATGAAGCCACGCGGCGACTCCGCAGCCTCGGCTGGCGCGGTCCGATCATCGCCCTGACCGCCCACGCCATGGTCGGCGACCGCGAAAAATGCCTCGAAGCGGGCTGCGACGATTACCTTGCCAAGCCGGTCGCCGCAAACCAGTTGCAGGAGATCCTGAGCCGGTATCTCGGCCAGGTGGCGGCAAAGCCTGCTCTCGATCGAGGCCACGACCGCGCCCGGGCGTGATACGCACGGGTGCCCGTGCTTCCGTGCGGGGCGACGTGGGTTGTGTGCCACTTCCCTGAAAGCAAAACCGGGGACAGTCACCTATTTCCAAAACACAAGGTTAAACGACTGTCCCCGGTTTTCCCGAAGACGCTCTCAGGTCAGCGCCAGCGCCGTCTTCAGGGCATGGTTCAGCTTTTGTTGGAGCGGGTCCGATAGTTGCCCGATGACTTGCAGGATGCGCCGCTGCCGCACGGCTGCCAGGTTGTAGCAC
Source organism: uncultured Planctomycetaceae bacterium (assembly GCA_964438165.1). Lineage (GTDB taxonomy): Bacteria > Planctomycetota > Planctomycetia > Pirellulales > Thermoguttaceae > CALFBP01. The sequence continues at coordinate 1,121 of CAYTJV010000071.1, forward strand.
TTCACGAGCGATGGCCCGTTCAGGCCCGATCCGGCTCCCTCGGGCAGCGAAGGATCAACCATCACGGTCGTTGGCTGTCCCGCGTCGCTCAGGTTTCCCGTGATCATGGCCACGATCGTGTTGCCGAGCCTCTGGTTCTCGGCGTCGCTCTGCACGACGACCGCTGGACGGAGCTTCTCGCCAGGCCGGTCCTGAAAGGGAAAGGGCACAATGACGATATCGCCGCGCTTCATGCCGTCTTTCCGTAGCGCTGGTAGCTTTCCAGAAGGGGGTCGTTCGCGTCATCCTCGGCCATGATCTCGTTGAGGTGCGCCATCCCTTCCTCGGGATCGTAGTCGCCCATGGACAGCAATGCCTTCAAGCGGTCGTAAGCTTCCCTGCGGACCAGCACGTAGGTCTGTTGCGTCTGCGGATCGACAGCAAGCGGCTCAGGGACGTCCAACTCCTGCCGTTGCGCTTCGGTCAATTGGATCATGACTGCCTCCTTATCCCGTGCCCTATCGCACCCTTCCAGGATGCTAACATCCTAGCCTGCCGGGGAGAAGTGGTCAAGCGAGCGGGTGCCCCGGATGGAAGTGTGCCATTGCTTGGTCGCTGCCGGCAAACGACGTCGGGACAAGAGAAAACGGGTTCATTCGGCAGCGACCAAGCAGTGCGGTTCGGCCCGTGGGCGGCCCCCGCACTGCTTGACCGCCGCCGGGAAGACCTTTTGGCGATCGGTCAGGCCTTCCTCCGCCGGCGGGTCGGGTGGCACGCCCTGAGGCTTTGCGAAGGGCATGGTTGGGGGTTGACGCCGCAAACCACGCCCGTCGAAGAATCTGGGCGCGCCACCCCACCGCGTTGGAGCTTCTTTCAAGCCGATCTGGCGAGGAAGTCTCGTACCTCACGAAGTTTGAAGAAGAGTCGCATGAGATTGTCCAGGGCCTGGGACTGCACCTGGACGTTTCCTATCCAACGCGACACGGTTTCCTGGGCGACGCCGATCCGCTCGGCGAACTCCTTCTGAGTCAACCGCAGACGCTGGAGGTTCTCGGCGATCTACGCCGTCGTGAGCAGCGTGAGCGTGAGCGCGGAAGGCGTCGGCGATCTGATCGAGGGCCTGCGGGGTGAGGATCGCCTCGCCGCACCGGCGACACTTGTTGACGGCGAGCCCGCGGGCCTCAAATTCGTGGAGCCGCCCCTCGTGTTTGAAGGAGGTCTTGTGCGTAATAACTACGGGAAAGACGTCCTTCGCGCCGCATTCGGGACAGCGGTGAGGAAACGGTTTAGGCTGGCGCTGTTTGTGGGCCATCGTCTTGCCCCATGGTTCAGAGGTGATACGGATGCCGTTGCGGCCGATTGAGCATCCGGTTGGCGTGGTCGTCGCCAAGGACGCGCTCGTTCTGGCCGTCCCAAGTCAACTTTCGTCCCAGCACGTACGAGAGGTTTCCCAGGTTGTTCATGTTGGCCACGCGGTGGGCGACGGCAATATCCATGCAGGGCGTTTTATCCTGGAGGATGGCCTGGATCCAGTCCTCCTTGTGGTTCACGTTGTAGTCGGCGTGCTTGTCCATGCGGTAGACTTCCGTGCCGCCGGCAGGGACCTTGAACTTGCGGGCCTTTTCCGGGGCGGGAATCCGCGTGCCGTCGCGGCAGACGACCAGCGAGTCCCTCTCGCCGTGGAAGACCATCCCAAAGCCGCCTTCGCCGCGCACGTTGCCGGGCTGCTCCCAGCGCGATCTCCCAGGGTAAACGCCGCCGCCGGGTTCATCCCGGCAGGGCGACGATTGACAGCTACCAACGCGATCTCCATATCACCCTCTTTTTTTTCGCTGCTGCCGCCAGGGCAGGCGGCAGCAGCGAGAATAAGGGCGCGTTGGGGCAGGCGTGGTAGCTGTCAATCATCGCTCCGCCGACACGGGGTCGGCGGTGGCGTTTATAGTTGGAGTTGGGGCAGGCGTCGTAGCTGCCAATCATCGCCCCACCGACGCAGGGTCGGCGGTGGCAAGCTAGCTGCCAATCATCGCCCCGCCGACACGGGGTCGGCGGTGGCGTTTACAGTTTGAGTAGTTTACCATGAAACGAACGGCGAGGCTGTAACAACGGGAGGAAGTAACCATGTTTTGTCGCTTGTCATCACGAGGTTCTGTGGTCCTGTGGATTGCCTTTTCGGCGATCGCGTTCTCCACGTGCATGCTGTCTGCCCAAACGTCGCCGACCGTGCCAGTCGGGGTGGCCAAGGTCGATATCACGCCCGGCGGCCCGGTGCGGATGTACGGCTACGGGGCGCGGAAGACGGAGTCGGAGGGGATCGCCGGGCGGTTGAAGGCCGCGGCTTTGGCGATTGGCGACGACGGCGGAGAAGGGCCGGCCGTTCTGCTCTCGGTCGATTGCGGGGCCGTGCCGCCGGCCATCCGCGACGAAGTGCTCGGCCGCGTTCAAGCCAAGACGACGCTGAAGCCGGAGCGGTTCATGTTGTGCAATTCCCACAATCACTCGGGTCCCGATCTGGCCGGCATGGGCTCGATGTCCGGCGCGGAGCGCGAGCACCTGGCCTGCTATGCCAAAGAGTTGACCGCCAAGCTGGAGCAAGTCGTGCTCAAGGCGCTGGCGTCGCGCAGGCCGGGCCGATTGGCGTGGACGCGGGGCTCGGTGGGCTTTGCCGCCAACCGGCGCGTGCTGAAGGATGGGAAATGGGTCGGCTTCGGCGCCGTGCCCGGGGCAGCCGTGGACCATAGCCTGCCACTGCTCCGCGTCACCGACGCCCAAGACAAGCTGCTGGCCGTGGTGGTCAACTACGCCTGCCACAACACCACGCTGCGAGGCGACTTCAAGCAGATCCACGGCGACTGGGCCGCGTGTGCCCAGGAGTCGATCGAGGCCGACCATCCGGGCGCAACGGCCATGGTGACCATCGGCTGCGGGGCCGACGCCGATCCCTGCCCGCACGGCACGGTCGAACTGTGCCGGCAGCACGGCCGGGCCCTGGCCGACGAGGTCAAACGCCTGTTGGCCGGGCCGCTGAAACCAGTCGAGCCGAAACTGTCCGCGCGCATGACCATGCTCTCCATCCCCTACGACCAGCCGCCGCCGATCGACGAGCTCCAGCGTCGGGCCAAGAATTCCTATCCCGTCCAACGGCTGCTGAAGCAACTCGAGCGGGGCGAGAAACGGCCCGATTCGAGAAGTTACCGGGTTGCCGTGTGGGCGTTCGGCAGCGATCTGGCCATGGTCTTCCTGTCCGACGAAGTGGTGGCCGACTACGCCCTGCGCATGCGGCGCGAGTTCGACGGCGGCCGCCTCTGGATCAGCGCCTACAGCAACCACGTATCCGGCTACGTCGTTTCCGATCGCCTGCTCAAGGAGGGCGGATACGAGGTCAATAACTCGCTCAGCGCGGCGGTCTCCTACGGCCGGCCCGAAAGCGTGCAGCCGACCGTCGAGCAGCGGATCGTGGAGTGCGTCCGGTCGCTCCTGCCGGAGAATTTTCGTACTGCGGCGAAGCCCGCAAGCCGTTGACTCAACGCTCCGGCTCCGCGC
>CAYTJV010000071.1:4739-6574 GCA_964438165.1 uncultured Planctomycetaceae bacterium
CCGCGCACAGCGCGCAGGATGTGCGGGGTCGGGAGACCCGCGCACAGCGCGTACTCAACGCTCCGGCGCCGCGTGTTCGCGCGGTGACACGTCTTTGGCAAACCAACTCTGTAGCAGCCGCTGGCGGTCGGTGGGCGTGGGGCTCGGGCGGTGGTCCTTGGGATCGGGGCCGTGCTCCACGCTCCAGCCGTCCCATTCGCGGAAGGCGTGGTAGGTCCAATCCCAGTCGTGGGCCTCGAAAATGTCGATCAGGTCCCGCAGGTAATGGTACGCGCTATTGTCGGGCGCCCAGCGGATCGCGCTGAACTCGCCAAGGTAAATGTGTACGCCGTAGGTCTTCTGGAAGTCGACCGCCGGTTTGAGCGCGGCCTCGAGCTGTGCCTTGTCCCAGTGCTTGCCGTCGATCTCGCCGGGATAGCGAACCTGCCTCTTGCCGCCGTGGACTCCCTGGTGGGTGAACGTGCCGGGCACGTACATGTGGACGCTGTAGACCACGTTGGGGACGTCGATCGGCTGGAAGTCCTTCAGCCCGTCGGGGCTGCCCCATTGGGCCGGCTCGACGATGATCGTCCGCGCCGGGTCGATGGCGCGGATCGCCTTGGCCGTCCGCTCGGCCAGCTCCTGCCAGTCGGCAAGGCCCTCCTCGATAACGCCCTCGACCGGCTCGTTGGCCAGGTCGTATCCCCAGATCGCCTTCGCGTCGCGGTACTTTCGCGCGATGTCTTGCCAAAGCTCGACGAACCGACGCTGGCAAGCGGCACTGGTGAACAGGCCGTGGTCCGAGCCCGCATAGCCGCCGCTGGTGGGGCGTCCGCCCGGCGGCGAGTGCAGATCGAGCACGACCTTCAGCCCATACTTCTCGCAGAGCGGCAAGGCGGCGTCGAACTGGGCCAGGGCCGTTTGGAGCCACTGGTCGTAGGCGGCCAGGTCCAGAGGATCGCCGATCCGCCCACGGCGGATCAACTGCCAGCGGATCACGTTGGCCTTCCACTCCTGGCCGAAGAGGCGAAGGCTTTCCTCATTGATGTCCGGGCTGACCATGGCCCCGCGGAGCCGGGGCAGATCGTGCCCCTTGTACACCGGTCCGGCGACCGCGCGGGGCTTGACCACGATCGGCGGCTTGCCCACGCTGACGCGCACTTCGTCGAACCACGCTTTGCCGGTAACCTGTTCCAGGCCGAGGTGAAGCGTGATCGACTTGGCGTCGGCGGGAACGCGGGCGGCGAAATTCAACCGTTTCCAGTCGAACGTGCCCACGGGCATCTCGGCGGCCGGCCACAATCGGCCGCCCTCGGCGACGATTGGGGCCATGAACTTGACCCCGTTCCAGGGCTGCGGCTTGGGGCTGACGTTCTCTGCCTTGATCCTGGCGGAGAAGTAGACCAAGTAGCCGCGCATCGCATCGACCGGGAGCGTGAAATGGACCGCGGCCGAGCCCTCCGGCGAGCCGGCCGCTCGCTCGACGCACAATGCCTGAGCGCCTTCAAAGCCGGATTCCAGGCTCGCCTTGCCGGACCATCCCTTCAGGGCGTCGGCCCCTTCGAAGCCGGTCGCGAAGAACACATGGCCTCGCGGCAGCACCGGTCGCTGTTGTGCCCATGCTGGGACTTGCAGGACGCACAAGACCATCCACGGCACGAGGAACATGCCCGTGTACAAATGCGAGGCCCGCATCAGGCGGTCCCACGGCAGCCACCGGCCGTTTTTCATGTTGGCAACTCCTGTCGAGGCTGGAATTACGGACATGATCATACAAGGCGGCACTACGAACGGCCACTGCTGGGCGAGTGCGGTATAATACACCCGGATCATTCGTGGGGTCGTAGCCGAATTCG
>CAYTJV010000071.1:6674-19351 GCA_964438165.1 uncultured Planctomycetaceae bacterium
CGAATTCGGCTACGCGCACACTGCGCCGCGCTGCACCCGGCCCCCGAATAATCCAGGAGAGGGATCCTCCTCTTTTCCGTCTTGCCCCTGTGGGGGTATGTTGTGCCCTATGGAATCCGCCAGCAACCACTCCAAATCGGTTATTCTATCCCCCCTGCCCATGACCCCCGAGGAGGTCGCGGCCCGGGGGTGGGACGCTGTCGACGTGGTCTTCGTGACCGGCGATGCCTACGTCGATCACCCCAGTTTCGCCATGGCCCTCTTGGGCCGCCTCATGGAAAGCGAAGGCTACCGCGTGGCGATCCTCAGCCAGCCCGACTGGCGCTCGTGCCGGCCGTGGCAGGCGTTCGGGCGTCCGCGGATCTGTTTCGCGATCAGTGCGGGCAACATGGATTCGATGCTCAACCACTACACGGCCAACCGCAAGGTCCGCAACGACGACGCCTACAGCCCGGGCGGCCAGATCGGCCGCCGCCCCGACCGGGCCACGGCGGTGTATTGCCAGCGGGCAAGGGAAGCGTACAAGGGGGTGCCGATCATCGCCGGCGGTGTGGAGGCGAGTCTGCGCCGGCTGGCCCATTACGATTACTGGAGCGACAAGGTGCGCCGCTCGGTCTTGCTGGATTCCAAGGCCGACGTGGCCGTCTTCGGGATGGGCGAGCGGCCGTTGCTGGAGATTCTTGGCATCCTGGCCGCGGGCGGCACGCTTGCCGAGCTTCGGGAGATCCGCGGCGTGGCCTATCGACTGGGGGCCAGCGAAAGCCCGCCCACCGAAAACACCATCACGCTGCCCAGTTGCGAACAGGTGGTGGCCGACAAGCGGGCCTTCGCCGAAATGACCCATCTCGCCCACCTGGAAACCAACCCGTACAACGCCCGGCGCCTGGTGCAATATCACGGCCGGGAAGCGGTGGTGGTCAACCCGCCGGCAATTCCGCTCTCGGAGACGGAGATGGACCGCGTGTACGGGCTCCCCTACACGCGGCGGCCGCATCCTTGCTACGGCGACCAGCGGATCCCGGCCTTCGACGTGGTCAAGGATTCCATTCAGATCATGCGGGGCTGCTTCGGCGGCTGCACGTTCTGCTCGATTACGGCCCACGAAGGCCGGGTCATTCAGAGCCGCAGCCCGGAGTCGATCCTGGCCGAGATCCGGCGATTGTCCGAAGACCCGAACTTCAAGGGCGTGATCAGCGACATCGGCGGCCCGACCGCCAACATGTATCGCATGAATTGCAGCCGGCCCGAGATCCGTGCCAAGTGCCGGCGCCTGAGCTGCGTCCATCCCAAGATATGCAAGCTCTTGGACGTCAACCACGGCCCGCTCATCGACCTGATGAAGAAGGCCGCCGAGCAGAAAGGGATCAAGAAGGTCCTGGTGGCCTCGGGTATTCGCATGGACATGGCCTTGCAGAGCCCGGCGTACATGAAGCAGCTCGTCGAGCATCACGTGGGCGGGCACCTGAAGGTGGCCCCGGAACATGCCGATCCCCAGGTGCTGGCGCTGATGAAGAAGCCGTCGATCCAGGGATTCGAGGTCTTCGCCCGGCGCTTCGGCGATCTCTCGCGCGAGGCGGGCAAGAAGCAATATTTGGTGCCGTATTTCATTGCCGGCCACCCGGGCTGCGATCTGAATGCCATGATCAATCTGGCGGTCTTCCTCAAGCGGACCGGCTACCGGCCGCGGCAGGTGCAGGACTTCATCCCCACGCCGTTCGACGTGGCCACGTGCATGTATTACACGGGCCTGGACCCCATGACCGGCAAAGAGTTGCACGTGGCCCGCACGTCCACCGAGCGTCACTGGCAGCACGCGTTGATGTTGTTCTTCAAGCCGGAGAGCTACGCCAACGTGCGTCAGGCCTTGGAATCGGCCGGCCGCACCGACCTGATCGGCGACGGCCCCGACTGTCTGATCCCTTCCCGGCCGCCCAATCGCCGCAAAGAGGCGAAGCCGCATCAAGAACAAGTCGGCAGCGCGTCCCATGCCGACGGTGGCGGTTATCGGCCGCACCGCAAGACGGCGCGACGGCAGAGTCGCAGGTGACGGCTGAGACTCTGGCTATCTCCGATCCGATGGATCGCGTTGCTCGGCGGTGTTGCCGTTCACGAAAGACAGCGGAGTGGACTGGTTGTAGACGACCTGCCAGCCAACCACTTGCCGCGAGTTACCTTGCAGACCTGACGAAGGAATGGTATGATTATTCGTAATACCAAGGAGGCTCGCATGGCCGCACAGAAGGTCGCCATTACCATGGACCGACGCCTCGTGGCGGAATTGGACGGACTGGTGGCGGAGAAGGTGTTTGTCAACCGCAGTCAAGCGATCCAGGCCGCCGTCAAAGAGAAACTCGCCCGAATGCGCCGCATTAGGTTGGCGCATGAATGTGCCAAGCTGAACCCCGCTCAAGAAAGAGCGATGGCGGAAGAAGGCATGTCGGAGGAACTCGCCCAGTGGCCGGAATATTGAGAGGCGAGGTCTACTGGGCTGACTTGAATCCGAGCCGCGGCCACGAACAGGGTGGACTGCGACCGGTACTGGTCCTCAGTCACGATGTCTTCAATCAGCGCTCCGGCACCGTGATCGCCATGGCCATCACGAGCCAGCCGTTGCGGGTGCAGTTTCCCCTTGCCTTGGAGATCGAAAGCGTCCGGCTTCCCAAGCGGTCATGGGTGAAGATCTCCCAGATTCGCACCCTGTCGGTAGAACGGCTCGGAAAGCAAGTAGGAAGAATATCTCCCGAGGAGCTTGCCAAAGTGGTCGAGGGGCTGATGGAGGTTGTAGGCGACTGAGTACCTGATCGCGAACTACCACCCGGCCGCAGCCGGGAGAGCGCACTGGTCTGCTTCGCTTGACTTGCGGCGGCCATCGGCGTACAACCCGGTGCAGACAACGGCCGATGTCAAGACGGAGAATGACGATGAGATCGCGACTTGCGGGTATCGGGATCCTGCTCTGGATCAATACTGGGCACATCATGGCTGCCGAACCGGCAGGCTTTGACCTGAGCGAGTTGGTGGGCAAGCCGGCCGACGTCGCGCCTAGCGCGTACCTGTACCGGGCCGACCGCAAGGCCGAAGAGAACCCGCCGGAAGCCTGGCTCCTGCTCATGCAGTATGCCGACCTGCCGTTCGACAAGCCGCTGGACGCCGGCGCGCCCAAGCTCAAGAAGGCGCTGTGTGGGCTGCTCTGGGAAGAGGTGCGGCCGGTGCGGCGGATGGAACTCCGCTGGCCCGCGGAGGCTAAGAACCGTCCGGCGCCGGACGACCTGGTGCTGGCATATTTCGACGGCGCCGACAACGCCGCGCATACGTGGTGGAATCCCCGCACGATCAACGAAGCCGCCAGACCGGAAGTGAGCGCGGACGGTTCCCTTTACTCCTACACGATCCCAGCCGATACCTGGGGAGTCGTGGTTGCCGTACGGGGCCAGAAGGACGCGTCAACGCTGGCCGTGCCCGCGATGCGCGCCATCGTGCCCGATACGTGGAAACAAATGGATCTCGAGGTTGAGTGGGGATACGAGGAAGGGCGAGCGAAACTGGTGTACGACGGGCGGATCGAGGCGTACGACGGCGTTCTGGCCGGCATCCGGCCCTTGGAGAGCGATGCCGGGACGACCATGACCGGCCCGGCCTCCTGGCGATCCGCAAAAGTGGACGGCCCGCGCCGAGGCGTGCGTATGAGCCTGTTGTACCTCGGCGATTCGCGGTGGCGTCGGGTGTGGCCCTATCATGCGCAAGCGGAGGATGTGGCTCGGACCATTGTCACGGTCTGGACTCGATCCGGCAGTTTCTCGTTCCTGGCGGCAGACCTCGAGAGCGGTCCGATCTTGGCGCCCGAATACGGTTTTTTCGTGCGCGCGACGGCAAGAAAGCAAGCCACCGGTGCGGCGACGACAGCCCAAGACACACCGCCGCCGAAGCAGTTGCTGGGGACGAGGATGGACATCATTCCGGGGGTGCCGCTCGTGCGCGGCTGGGCGACCGACGTCATCCCGTGGCTCGGCGTCAACCCGACCCGCGAGCAAGGCACGTCCGGCAGCCTGCGGATTCCCGCACGCAGCGTGGCCATGCACCCCTTGCCCGATCGGGACGTGGCCGTCGGGTGGCGCAGCCCGATCGAGGGACGCGTGAACGTCAAGACGCGTGTCGCGATGGGCGACGCCAGCGGGGGAAACGGGATCGAGTGGGCAATCATGCGCGAGACTCCAGCGGGCCGCAGCGTGCTCGTCCACGGGACGCTCGGCCCGGGCGGCTCCCAGGCCATCCCCGCCGAGGCGGACGCAAGGAAGCTGGGCCAACTCGCTGTGCAACGTGCCGATATGGTTTCGTTGGTGGTCGGCGCTAAGGGCGGCGATCACATCTGCGATACCACCATCGTCGAGCTGGTCGTCGCGGAAGTCGGCGGCGCGGGCCGGACGTGGGCGTTGACCAACGAGGTCATCGACAGCATCCACTCGGGCAACCCGCACGCCGACGCGGCAGGCAATGCCGACGTGTGGCATTTCTACTCCGTAGCGCCCACGGCCGCCCCCCCTCAGCCTTCGCAACCGCCGTTCTCACGGGCTTCCCAGGTGGCGAGTGCGCGAGAGTTCCTCAAGGAGTTGGCGACAAGAAATCTGGCGACCATCCGCCAACGAACGCGAGGGCACGTTGAGCAGACATGGGAAGGGGCCGTCACGGCCATGCGCGGCAGCAACCTGCCGCCGCATCCGAAACCGCCGCTCCAACCCGCCATGCAGGTCGAGGTCCCCTGCGAGCGCCTCTCAGCCCAGTGGAAGCTGGGCGCGTGGCACATCCTCCGCCGCTCACTCCAGGACCCCCAGGGGAAATGGCATTTCAACGACTTCCCCTTCGGAATCCTGGCCTCCGAAACCTACATGATCCTGCGGGCGTTGGACCTCCAGGGCATGCACACGGAAGCTGCCGACGGCCTGGACCAGTGGCTGAGGCTGCCGATGGAGCCTCGAACGGCGCAAGGCACCCATGAGGCATCGAAGCCCGACCGGCCGCTGGGGCACTTCTCTGACGGGCGCGGTTGTCTCACGCACGCCGTGGGTCCGGACGGCGCGGGCGGGCACATGGACGCCGTACACGCCATGGGGCCAGGGGCCATTATGTTCACGATCGCAGAGCATTTTGCCCTGACGGGCAACCTGGAGTGGCTCAAGGCCAACGCCTCCCGCATGAAGGCCAACGCCGAGTGGATCCTGCGTCAACGGCAGTTCCTCTCGGCCAGCCTTCCTGGCGGCCGGGGACTTTGGAGCAGGGGCCTCCAGCCGGCGCAGGTGGTTACGCCCGACAGCATGTCGATGCACATGCAGTTCTACGAGACAGAAGCCTACTACTGGCTGGCGGTGAAGCGCACGGCCGAGATGCTGATGCTCGTCGATCCTGCGGAAGGCGCCAGAATAGCGGCCGAAGCGGAAGCCTATCGCCGGGACCTCTTGGCGGCAGTTGATCGCTCGATTGCCCTGACGCCGGTCGTGCCGGTGCGAGATGGAACGTACCGATCGTTCATCCCCTTCGCGCCGTACGTCCGCGGCTTTGCGGCCGGGGCCTGGGGCTGGCGGCGCTGCCAAGGCCACGTCGGCGCGATTTACTGGGACACGGTGCAGTCGGCCGACCCGTTGGTCAGCCCGGCCGGCCTGCTCTCTCCCGACGATCCCCGCGTGCAGGGGCACCTCGACGTGTTGGAAGACCGGTTGCTGCTGGAGAATGAGAAGGTCGCCGCGCGAACGCCCGGCTTCGACGTTCAGAAGCACTGGTTTTCCCATGCCAGTTGGCAATATCAATGCGGCCTGGAGCGGCACGCCAACATCCATCTGGCCGCCGACGATGCCGGGGGCTTCCTCCGGTCGATGCTCAACCAGTACGCGGTCGACATCATGCCCGGCGAATACACCTTCCGGGAACATACCACGGGCGGCCCGCCCGACAAGATCTTCGAGGAAGCCTGCTTCCTGGAACGATTCCGCATGATGCTCGTCATGGAGGAGGGCGACCGGCTTTGGCTGGCCCGAGCCACGCCGCGGGCATGGCTGGAGCAGGGCAAGAAGATCGCCGTGCGCCGCGCGCCCACGCACTTCGGAGCGGTCGATTACGAAATCGTCTCCGACGTCGCCCACGGCAGGATCACGGCCGTGCTCAAGTTGCCCGCACGCAAGGCCCCGGACGCGGTTTTGCTTCGTCTGCGCCACCCCGCGGCCATGCCAATCCGGCACGCGGCCGTCAACGGCAAAGACTGGCCCGACTTCGACGCGGCCAAAGAGACCGTACGGCTACGCGGGCTCAAGGACGCCGTAACCGTTGAGGTGCGATACTGACCCTCTGTCACAATACGCCGACCTGCCGGCTGAACAACGGCGAAAGGCCACCCAGTGGGCGTGCGACAGCGCCCAGGCCTCGATGCTCATGGCGCGGGCAGTCAACGACCCCGCTTGGGTCCACCCGGCTTGGCACGATGCAGCGGCCCCGTTGGCGATCGATCCGGAGTACGCTCCGGCGATGCTCACCGTCGGCTCGCTGGAGTATCGGTACGGCCGAGTCGAAGAAGCGATGGCGCACTTTCTGAAGCTGACAACGCTGCCCGCCGACACGGAAGTCCTGCCGGAGATCATCGACAGGGCCGGGGACTTCTTGATCGACCAGGATGACCACGTCCATGCCGGCGAACTGTACGCCGCCGCCGTGCGTGCATATCCGGAAGTCGCTCTGTACCATATCGGCTTGGGGCATTGCGTCGCGAAAAGCGGGCGGATGGAGGAATCCGTCGCGCACCACCGCCGCGCGGTCGAGCTGGAGCCGAACAACTATCTGCACCTGAACGATCTCGGCTACAGTCTATTGGAGGCAGGCCAATACGACGAAGCCGAAATCGTGCTCAAGCGCGCCGTGCAGCTTGCGCCGCCCGAATATGATCTCGCGAAGGGGAATCTTGAGCATCTTCGAGAAGTGCGAAGCCAGCATTCGTGAGCCGCCCGAATGGGCCCATTAGCGCGGGACTAAGATCCGAGACTGGTCGCGGTAGTCCCCTTGCGCGATACCAAACAGCAGCTCGGCGACATCGGTCGCGACCTGTTCCGCATGTGCTGCGTTGTTCTCGAACCTGGTCTTGTTCGCAAGCGTCAGGACAGGAAGGTGGCCCATCTGCCATGAATCCTCGATTGTCGCATGAAGTGAGTTCTCGTCCTCGTCATTTCGATTCTCGGTGAACAGAACCCAACCATCCTGCTGACAGCGATTCCAATGATCTGAGCCATCACCTCATCCTGAAGCTTGCCGAGTCTGCGTTCCAGCCGGACCCTCGGTAAAGAACCGAGCCCTTGCACGTTGGCCACCGAGTCGTGGTCAAGAAAACCGACCTTTAAGGCATCCATCGACACCTCCGTCAGTGGTCTTTCCGTTGCAGGCCACCAGGAAAACCGAGAACTGCGTCCCCCGCATGTTTCCCAATCCACGGTATTATAACGCATCGCGAGAAAGCCTGACGAGCGGGTGGCGCTGGCGACTCGTCTGCCGGTGCCGTTGCCCCCCTGTTGTGGCACGGCTGGGTGGCATGCCGTCGTCCTCGTCGGCATGCTTGCGTGGAGATTGATCCGATGTTCGGTGCGGGATTGAAGCGGACGATTTGGCGTACTTGCCATTGTTCGTTCGTGACATTGCTGGGATAATTCGTCTATGATGCGGAGAACCGCTGGATCGGCGAGAATATCGATGGCGTGGTGGAGCACGAGACACGCTCGGGCGCCCCGGCTTGGCGAACGTCGTAATAACCCACGTGCCCCTTGTTTCGCCTTGTGGCCCCGCCGGTTCTCGGCTGGGTTCGTCAATGAACAGCATCCCCTGCCGCAACCGGAGTGCCACGGCGATGACCCCGCGCGAGCGATGGATGGCCCTGCTCGACAAGCAGCCGGCCGACCGGATCCCGACCGACTACCAAGCCACTCCCGAGGTGACTGCCCGGCTGCTGAGGGACCTCGGCTGTGCCGACGAAGACGCGCTCTGGCGGCGGCTCTGGGTCGACAAGCGGAAGATGGTCGAGCCGCGGTGGACGCTGGCCCAGCATCCTCTCTACCCGCAGGCCGATCTATGGGGCGTGCGCTACCGGAAGGCCGATTACGGGTCCGGTACGTACGATGAGCCGTGGCGCCATCCGCTGGAAAACGCCGAAACGGTCGACGACGTCCACGCCCACCCGTGGCCGAGCCCGGGCGATTTCGACTACACCGTGGTTACGCGGGCCGTGGAAGAATCGGACGGCTACTGGCCGATCCACAGCGGCTGCTACGAGCCGTTCTTGCTCTACGGTTACATGCGGGGGCTGCAACTGGCGTTTGAGGACCTGGCCCTGCGGCCTGAGCTGGCCGAGGCGATCCTGGGGCACATCTTCGATTTCTACTTCGAGCACCACCGCCGGATCTTCGAGGCCGGTTGGGAACGGATCGGCCTGACCTGGGTGGCCGAGGACCTGGGCGCGCAGACCGGCCCGTTGATGAGCCTGGGCATGTACCGGCGGTTCCTGTTGCCCAACCAGATCCGCATGGCCCACTTGGCTCGGTGCTATGGCGTCCACGTGATGTACCACACCGACGGCGCGGCGAGGGTTTTCCTGCCGGACCTGATCGACCGGGTGGGAATCGAGATCCTCAATCCGATCCAGTGGCGCTGCCCAGGCATGGAGCGCGAGGGGCTGGTCCGCGACTTCGGCGACCGGGTGATTTTCCACGGCTCGATCGACAACCAGCAGACCCTGGCCTTCGGCTCGGTCGACGACGTGGTGGCCGAGGTCCGCCAGAGCGTGGAGATCTACCGCAACGCCCGCTGGATCTGCGCCCCCTGCCACAATCTCCAGCCGATCACACCCACGGAGAACGTGGTGGCCATGTACGAGGCGATCCACTTCTTATAGCGCCTCGTGCGACTACGATGGAGCCTATGGCAACAGCCCAACATCGTTGGAGATGGGCCGGGCGGACTGCGGGGCTGGCGCTGGTCGTGGTGGCCTCGCTGGCCGCGTTTCCCAGCGAAACGCCTTGGATGATCGCTTTCTGGCTTCTTTGGGGCACGATTCGCCTGCTGCGATCGCGCGGCCCCTTCTTTCCCGTGCTTGCCTGCGCGCTGCTGGTGCTGGTGAAGCGAGTACCGTGGACGCCCGGGCTGGGACTGTTGGCCGGTGTGGCCTTAAGCTGTCTGGTTGCCGGTTGGCTGGCGGGCAAGAGCCAAAGCGCCCGCGCTGCCCGGGGCATTGCCTGTCTGGAAGCGGCCGTCCTGTGGATCGCCTGGGCGGCGATGGCCTTCGACTGGTATGCGGCCACACAGGGCCCTCGCGGCGTGGCGATTGCGCCGCATCGGCCCGTGGTGTGTCTGGGCGACAGCATGACATCGATGGGCCCGCCTCACGGAGGTTACCCCGAAATGCTCGCCAAACTGGTGGCGGTCCCGGTGGTGAATCTGGGCCAACCGGGCATCACCACGCGGCAGGCACTGGGCCTGCTGGAACGCCTGGCTCGCGCCGAGCCCCAGGTGGTCGTGCTGGAACTCGGAGGGAACGATTTCGTTCAGGGGCAGACTCGACAGGCGGTCCGGGAGAACTTGGAGCAGATCATTCTCGCGTGCCGCGAGCGAGGGTCGGAAGTGATCTTGATGGAGGTGCCCCGCGGCTTCTTCTCCGATCCCTATTGGGGCCTGGAGCGGCAGCTTGCCCGGCAGCACCACCTGGAGCTCGTTCCCGACACGGCGATCCGCCGGCTGTTACTTTCCAGCCCTGCCATGCCGCCGGGCCAGTGGACCTCCGGCCCGTACCTGACCCAGGACGACGGACTGCACCCCAACGCCCGCGGCAATCAACTACTGGCCCAGTATGTTGCCGCGGCCTTGGAGCGGCTCTACGGCCCTGCGATCCGGCGCAACGAGGAATGACATCGTGGCGCGTAGGCGCGTAGGTTATGCTTCAGCATAACCGGGATGCGTCAAGCGGCTGGGTGGCATGCCGTCGCGAAGCGTCGGCATGTTCACGCACCCCCATGCCGACCCGCGGCTTGGGCCGCGTGACGGCATGCCACCCTACCGCTCGGCCCACCCTGCGCTCTACGCTCTCGGTCACGCCCCGGTGTGTCCGACGAGGATCGCGAAATACACCAGCAGGCCGACCACGACCACGATCGTGATTGCCGCCATGGTGAGTAGCGCGGGCGACAACTCGTCGGGCTCGGGGGCCTCGGCCGGGCGGAATCCGTCGGGAAACGGGTGGCCGCACCATTCGCAATCGCCGGCGTACTCCGGCGTAAACGGCTCGTCGCACTCGATGCACAGCAACAGCGGGCGGGCCGGGGCCGCCTCGGACGGCTCCTCGCCGGTGTCGTCGGCTGGCGGAAAGCCCGTGCCGGAGGTGCCGCAGGCCGGGCACTTGGTGATCCGCGGCGCGCCGCACTGCGGGCATCGCGGCCAGGATTGGGCCAGGGTCGCGGCGAGCACTCTGGCGTCTGCAGTCCGGGGCGGTTCGCTAGACGGCTCTTCGGCTTCCGCGACGTCGTCGTCGGCTTTGGCGCGGGAAGTGGTTGCGCGGTCGAACTCCACGGCAATCTGCCGCGCCGTGGTTTCGTTCTCCTCGTTCACGGCAACGCGGGGCAAGCTGGTCCATTCCTTCCCCCAAAGTTCCAAGGTCGCGCCCCCTTGCTGGTCCGCGTTGGTGACGATCGCGCGGATCCCGTTCTCCTCCAAGAGATTCCGAAGGCGATGGGCCTCCTGCATGGTTCCCGCGGCGTACACGACTCTCAGATCCCCGGCCATAAGTGCCTCCTTGAAGTTCTTCGTTGCCCGCCGCAAGAAATCGTATGCAATCCGCGGGAAGAAACCAGAGGCCCCCTCTGTATGGTTATTATTGATCGGGGCGGTGATTGG
Organism: uncultured Planctomycetaceae bacterium; assembly: GCA_964438165.1. Classification (GTDB taxonomy): domain Bacteria; phylum Planctomycetota; class Planctomycetia; order Pirellulales; family Thermoguttaceae; genus CALFBP01. The sequence goes on from CAYTJV010000071.1 coordinate 17,580, forward strand.
CACGCGGCACTGGACCGCGTATAACGAGAGCCATGCGTTGCGGGAGGAATGAATAGCGAATACTGAATGCAGAATGAGTTGGAGCTTACGTCCGCGGTGGGCTCGTCGCAGCTTAGCGCCAAGTTCGGAACGCTGGAAGGTGTTTCCGTTCTGAATTCAGTATTCGCTATTCAGTATTCGCTATTCATTCCCTCTGGCTGCAAGTGCTGACCAATAGGTGACGCTCTGCACAAGGAACAACATCATGCGCACGGAACCCTGGCAGGAACGGCTTGTCGGACTTCTCGTCCTCTTGGCCCTGTTGGGATCGGCGACCATGGTCTGGGCCGATCCGGGCCGGGTGTTGCCGCCCGGCCAATCGCCCAACGACCGCCGCTTGGGCCCGATGAAGGACTTGAACGGCTATTTCCCCTTGTCTCCTCCGGCGACCAAGGAGGCGTGGCTGGCACGGGCGGAGCAGGTGCGGCGTCAAATTCTGGTGGCCAACGGGCTTTGGCCGATGCCCACCAAGACCCCCGCCAACGCCGTCATTCACGGTCGCGTGGACCGCGACGGCTACACCGTGGAGAAGGTCTTCTTGGAGAGTTTTCCCGGGCATTTCGTGACGGGCAACCTCTATCGCCCCAAGGGCCGCAGCGGCAAACTGCCGGGTGTGCTGTGTCCGCACGGCCATTGGGCCAACGGCCGTTTTTATGCCGCCGACGAGAAGAAACATCGCTGGGATCTTGTCGAGGGAGCGGAACGGTTCGAGGTCGGAGGCCGCTCGCCGCTCCAGGCCCGCTGCATGCAACTGGCCCGGATGGGATGCGTGGTGTTCCACTACGATATGGTCGGATATGCCGACAGCGTGCAGCTTGCGCACGGACCCGGCTATCGGCCGGCCATGTGTACGCCGGAGAATTGGGGCTATTTCAGCCCGCAGGCGGAAGTCCGTGGACAAAACATGATGGGCCTTCAGACGTACAACTCGATCCGTGCCCTGGACTGGTTTGGCGAGTTGCCCGACGTGGACCCGCACCGCATCGCCGTGACCGGGGCCAGCGGCGGCGGCACGCAGACGTTCATTCTCTGCGCCATTGACCCGCGTCCAGCCGTGGCGTTTCCCGCGGTCATGGTGGGCACGGCCATGCAGGGGGGGTGTACGTGCGAGAACTGCTGTTGTCTGCGGGTAAACACGGGCAATATCGAGATCGCCGCCCTGATCGCCCCGCGCCCGTTGGGCATGACTGCCGCCGATGACTGGACCAAAGAGATCATGACCAAGGGCCTCCCAGAGTTGAAGAAGATCTACAAGCTGTTCGGCGTCGAAGATCGGGTCATGGCCAAGGCGCTCGTTCACTTTCCGCACAACTACAATTACATCTCCCGCGCGGTCATGTACCGCTGGGTCAACCAGCATCTGAAGCTGGGCCACCAAGAGCCGATCGTGGAAGAGGATTTCAAGCCGCTGTCGATCGCCGAGATGAGCGTGTGGGACGAGAAGCACCCGAAACCCAAAGGCGGCGGCGACTACGAGCGGTCGCTCTTGAAGTGGATTACGGCCGATTCCGATCGCCAGATGCAGGGCCTCGTGCCGCACGACGCGGCGTCGCTGGCCGAGTATCGCCGCGTGGTCGGCGGGGCGTTGCAGGCGATGATCGGCCGCGGGTTAGCGCCGAAGGGTTCGGTCCGGAGCGAATTGGTTTGGGAAGATGCCGGCCAATACCGAATCGGGAGAGGCGTCGTCCGCTACACCGCCGAAGGCGAAGAAATCCCCGCGGTTCTCGTCATGC
>CAYTJV010000072.1:0-12161 GCA_964438165.1 uncultured Planctomycetaceae bacterium
ATCACTGAGTGACTTCTATTTCATTGACGATGTCCGTGACGCCTTCGAGTCGTTTGACGACCTCCTGGGCGACTTGCTTGTGGTAGTAGCTCGACAATCGGCCCCGCAACAGAAGCACGCCGGCGGTGTACTCGCAGGACACTCGTGACCCGGGAAAAAAGGCGCTCTCGCGCAGGCGGTCGGTTGCCGCCTTTTCAACGTCGTGAGAGCGGAAATCCCGGCCAATCTCGGACGAATAGTAGGCGGACACTGTTTCGCACCTTTCGAGAAAACGGCTGCCAAGTCAACAAGTCGCTGCCATAAGCCCCCGGCTCGGTCGCATCGAGGAACCCCGGCTGACGCCGACAGAGGGCATCTCCGGAAACCACAACGACGAGCCTGAACAGCCCCCGGGCAAGATGAGCCCTCAAAAACATTACTAGGGATTATGCCATTGTTGTCGCGCGGGAAGAATCAGGAATACCCGAGAGAGTTCATAGGGGGTTTCCCGAGCCTGAACAAGTTGTGCAATTGACCTGTAGGGAACGCGCTGCGTGGCGTTCCCGGGAGCGACCAAACGACCCCCGCTCTTGAGCCCAGGGAACGCCACGGAGGGCGTTCCCTACAGGCATACCCCTCTTTCAGGAAAAACAGCCTCCTGGTAGGTTCTGGCCCGAAACTCAATTCCATGGGAATGGTTTAACCAAGTGGCAGTCTGTGGCGACCGCGCCCACCCCTTGGTACTATAGTAGAAGGGGGCAAGGGCTGCCCGTTACTATTCCAGAGGAGCGTGGCTCTGCCTGCCGCGCACCCAGCCATGGCGGAGTTGGGAAGTTGACTGTTCGTGCACGGGCGATCCACGTCTGCGGTTGGGCCATTTTGGTCGGATTCGCGGTTGGGGCCGCGACATCGTCTGCGGTTGCCGCGGACGCGGCTGCGGCGTCTGAGCTCGTCGGCGTTTTGGCGTTGGCCGTGGAGGCCGACGTGGCCGATCAGTTGGGTCTCACCGAGAAACAGAGGCAGGAACTTATCGAGCTGATCGAGGCCCGCGACAGCGATGCCTTGGAACTTGCGATCCAACTCAAGAACCTTCCGCCCGCCGAACGAACCGCCAAGCTGGCCCCGTTCCGGCAGCAGTCGGAATCGCGCGGGCTGGCCCTTTTGAGCAAGCAGCAGCGGGCCCGGTTGCAGCAGATCCGCGTCGCCCGCTGGGGCCTGGCCGGCGCGGTCGACGCCGAAGTCGCCGGCAAACTGAAACTCTCCCCAGAGCAACAGACCCAAGTCGCCGAATTGGCGCGCGAGCAATCGGAACGATTGGGCCGCGCCGACGAGAAGACGGCCCAGGCCATCCGCGCCGAGACCGACCGCAAAGTCTCGTCCGTGCTCGACCCCCAGCAGCGCACGGCCCTGCAAGCCCTGGCGGGCGCGGCCCCGGCAGTGGCGCCGGCCGAGGCAAGTGCTCCTACGTCAAAGGCCCCTGTGCGCGAAGAGGCCAAGCCGGAGAAGGCCGCGGAGCCCAAGCCGCAAGAACCAGCCAAGGCTGCCGAGCCCAAGCCGCAAGAACCAGCCAAGGCCGCAGTGCCCGAAGCGGCGAGCAAGGCCGCGCCGAAAGAAGCCTTACCGCCTCCCGCTGTTCTGGCCGCGAGCCCAACCGCCGCCGAGCCAAGCGACGAGGACGCGGAGGTCTGGGAAGCCATGGTCGAAGAGTTTGCCGTCGAGTCGGACGGAAAATCCGTGGAAGCGTCCGACAGGCTGACCCCGGCCAAGCCTTCGGATCGGCTAAGGTTCAGTTTTCGCTATGTGCCGTGGAAAGACGTCTTGGACTGGTTTGCCGAGACGGCCGACTTGTCGCTGGTCGCCGATTCCACGCCCAAGGGCACGTTCAACTACAGCGACACGCGGGAGTACACGCCCGCTCAGGCCCTCGATCTGTTGAACAGCGTGCTGCTGACCAAGGGGTACACGCTGGTGCGTCGCGATCGGATGCTGAGGCTTATCAATCTCGAAGACGGCATCCCGCCGAACCTGGTGGACAACGTTTCTCAGGAGGAGCTCGACAAGCGGGGCGAGTACGAGTTGGTCACCGTGCAGTTCCAGTTGCAGAATGTGGCGCCCGAGGAGGCGGAGCAGGAAATCCGCAAGCTCATCGGCCCACAAGGCTCGGTGGTGGTGCTGCCTAAATCGCGCCAGGTGCTGGTCACGGAGACCGCCGGCCGGCTGCGGATCATTCGCCAGGCGATCCAGGCGATCGAGAACCCGCAAGGGGCTGCCGCGCGGATCCGCCCGATCGAGGTGAAGTACGCCGATCCCCAGGACGTCTTGAACGTCGTGCGGCAACTGCTGGACATCCCGACCGACAAGGCCGCCTCGACCGACGGCTCGGTCCATGTCATTCTCGACCCGTCCGGCGGCCGGCTCTTGGTGACTGGCAAACCGGATGGAGTGGCCCGGGTTGAAGAAGTGGTCAAGGCGCTCGACGTGCCCGACCCCGCCAACCCGCAGAAGTCGCGGCTGGGCGATGCCCCGCAGATGGAGGTCTATGCCGTCACCGGGGCCGATCCGAATTCGGTGCTCCAGGTGCTCCAGACCCTGCTGGCGGGTGTGCCTGACGTGCGTTTGAGCGTCGACCCCAAGACCGGCAACCTGTATGCCTTGGGCCGTCGGGGGGCGCACGCCACGATCAAAGCCACCCTGGAGCAATCGCAGCGCGATGCCCGCCGCCTCGAAGTCTTCCCCTTGCGCACGCTCGATCCCCAGTTGGCCGTGGCGGCGATCACCAAACTGTTTGCCGCCGAGGCCGGGCCGGGCGCCCCGAAGGTCGATGGCGATCCGTATACGCGGCAACTGCTGGTCCGCGGCAGCGAGGCCCAGATCCAACAGATTCGCGAAATGCTCCAGCAGATGGGCGAGTCGGGTTCCGACGGCAAGCTCAACGGCGGCAACCTGCGCGTGGTCCCGCTGACGGGCCGGGCCGCTCGGTCGGCCATCGAAGGGCTCGAAGAGATCTGGCCGACCGTGCGCACTAACCGCATCCGCGTGGTGACGCCGTCGACCGGGGGAATCTCGACTTACCGGCCCAGCGCCTCGCCGAGCCCGGCTCCCGAGGGCGATCCTGACACCGATCGGCCCGGGTCGTCCGCTCCGCAGCGCGAGTCGCTGATCGAAATGCTCCAGCAACTTCGGCGGGGGACCGAGCCTTCGCCCGCCGCTCCGGCAGCCAAACCCGGCGGCGACGCGAAGCCCGCGACGCCCCCTTCCAAGCCGCCGCGGCAGCCGCCGCCCGCCGTCCCCGCGCCGCCGTCCAAGCCGGAGTCGGCGACACCGCCGGGCAATAAATCGGCGTCACGACCGGAAGGGGCTGGGCGCCCGGGGCCGAAGGTCGTTTTCGCCACCCAACTTGTCGCTTCGGAAGCGGTTAGCGGACCTGCCGATGCTGCCAAGAAAACCGCCGCGACAGCGCCTTCGCCGGCGGTACCCCAGCCATCGAAGCCGGCTCCTGCCGGGACGCCCAAGCCTCCAGCCGCGCCACCATTATCGAAGCCGAGTCCTGGCGAGACCTCCAAGCCGCCGGCCGCGGCGAAGCAGCCCAAGCCAGCCCCGCCAAAAACCACCGACTCGGGCAAGGAGAAGCCTCCGGTCGTCTTGAGGCCCGGGCCCGGCGGGGTGATTATCGCCTCTCAAGATACCGACGCCCTGGATGAAATCGAACGCTTGCTGACCAGCATGGCGGGGAACTTCTTGTCGGGCAAGCCGGAATTGACCGTCTTCTATCTGAAACATGCCAAGGCCGGCGCGGTGGCGGAAACGCTCGACCAGATCTTCGGCGGCGGCACGCTGGGTTCAGCCGGCGGCGGCTCCTTAATCGGCGACCTTGCCGGGGCTGCTCTCGGGGACGTGGGCGGCGGATTGCTCGGCACGCTGCTGGGCGGCGGGGGCGGGAGCGGGGGAGGCGCCAAGCCGACCGGAGCCATCCAGATCACGCCCGACAACCGGCTCAACGCCCTGATCGTCCACGCCAAGCCGGTCGATCTGGACACCATCGAGCAACTCCTCAAGATCCTCGATGAAAGAGAGAGCCCCGAGGAGAACCTCGCCGCGCCCAAACCGCGACTGATCCCCGTCTATAACACCCAGGCCGAAGAGGTCGCCAACGTGGTCCGCCAGGTATACCAGGATCGGATGGCCGGGGCGGCGGGCGCGGGCGCGGGCCGACCTCCCACGCCGCAGGACTTCATCATGGCCATGCGCAACATGCGCGGCGGGCGCGGCGGTGGATCGCAGCGAGGCGGCCAAGAAGAGCCGACCAAACTGTCGATCGGCGTCGACGCCCGAACCAACTCCCTGGTGGTCGTCGCCCCCGACGTCCTCTTCCAAGAGGTCAAAGACCTGGTCGATCAACTCGACGACGCCGCGATCGACGCCAGCCAGACGCTTCAGGTCGTCACCCTTCAGCGGACCAACTCCGATACCATTCGCCAGGCCCTCTCGGCCATGGTCGGCAATTCGGTCCAATTCGGCAGGACGGGCACAAGCTCCGCGCCGACAACCACCTCCGGACAGCCCCCTCAGTTTGGATTTGGCCGCAGCGGATTCGGTTCTCCCTTTGGCTTCCCGGGTGGCATGGGCGGGACTCCCGGGGGAGGCTTCCCGGGAGGAGGGCCTTCGCCGTTCTTCAATCCGTTCATGGGCTCGCAGCCGCAGCTCTCCGGCAGCAGCGGGGGCGCATTCCCCAGGTCGAGCAGGATGTTCGGCCCAAGCTCCATGCCCGGCGCGGGCTCGCCCGGCACACAAGGCTCGTCCTCGCGAGGCGATTCGGGCAGGCGCTCCGGCCGCGGCGGGGGAGGCTCGTCCGGCGGCAACTCGCGCGGCCGTTAGCGCCAAATGGCCCCCGTAGGGCAAGCTGCCAGCTTGCCGTGATACATCTCGCCCGCGGGATGAACCGCGACCTGTTCGTAGTTCCGCCTTCAGGCGGTTTCGCGATAGGAAACCGCCTGAAGGCGGGACTACGAGCGGCGCATCTGCGATCGCGGGCAAGCTGGCAGCTTGCCCTACGAGCGAGGGACATGCTGGACTTTTCCCTATCGGTGTGCTGTAATAGGGCACGCACGCCAGAATAGTCCATCCCTTGCTGCTTGAAGGAGCCCATCATGTCGCGCACGACTCGTCGGGATTTCTTGAGAACTGCGGCCGCCGGGGTCGCCCTCGGTGTGGCCGGTGCAAGCCTTGCCGCCGACAGGCCCAAGAGAAAAGAGAAGAAGGTGGCCGTCCCCGCTCCGGTCAAGGCGGTCGGGGCCAATGAGAGGATCCGCATCGCCGTAGTCGGGATCAACGGGCGGGGCATGTCGCACATCTCGGAGTTTGCCCGGATGCCGGGCGTGGAAGTCGCCTACCTGGTCGATCCCGATACGCGGTTGTTTGCGGCCCGCAGCAAGTCCGTGGAGCAACTCGGCGGCAAGAAGCCCAAGTGCGTGCAGGACCTGCGCAAGGCCCTGGAAGACAAAGAGCTCAACGCCATCTCGATCGCCACCTGCAATCACTGGCACTCGCTGGGCACGGTATGGGGCTGCCAGGCCGGCAAGGACGTGTACGTCGAGAAGCCGTGCAGCCACAACGTGTTCGAGGGCCGCCAGTGCGTCGAGGCGGCACGCAAATACAAGCGGATCGTGCAGCACGGCACCCAGAGCCGCAGCGACGCCAATTGGGCCCGGGCCATCGCCGCCGTCAAGAGCGGCAAGTACGGCAAGCTGCTGGTGGCCAAGGCCTACGCCAGCAAGGTCCGCTGGAGCATCGGCTTCAAGGAAACCGCCGATCCACCCAAGGAGTTCGGCTTCAATCTCTGGCTCGGGCCGGCCCTGGACCAGCCGTATCACGACAACATCGTCCACTACAACTGGCACTGGTTCTGGGACTTCGGCAACGGCGAGATCGGCAACCAGGGCGTGCACCAGATGGATATCGCCCAGTGGGGGCTGCCCGAGATTGCCAAGCCGTTCAGCGCCGTCTCGATCGGCTGCCGGTGCGTCGATACGTCCAACTTCCGCGATCAGGGCCAGACCCCGAACATGCAACTGGCGGTGTTCGATTTCGGCGGCCCGCTGGTGATCTTCGAGGTCCGCGGCCTGAACGGCAAGAAGGGGCCCGGCGGCAAGGAATTCAAGCCGCAGGTCGACAACGAGTTCTACGTCGAGCAAGGACTGATCAAGAGCGGCAAGTTCTATCCCAAGGGAGCCAGCCAGCCCGAGCCGCTGCCCGACCTGCCGCTGGGCATCCGGCCCGGCGATCATTTCAAGAACTTCATCGACTGCGTGCGGAGCCGCAAGCCCAGCGAGCTGAACGCCGAGATCCTCGAAGGGCACCGGTCGGCGACGATGTGCCACCTGGCCAATATCTCCTACCGCCTCGGCCGCGAGACGCCGTTCAGCGAGAAGCCGAAGGACCTGGGCGACAACGAACACGTGGCGGCCAGCGTCAAGGCGATCGAAGATCAGCTCGTGGGCGCCTTGGGCATGGACCTCAAGAAGTTCAAGTACACGCTCGGCGCCAAGCTCCAATTCTGCCCGAAGGCCGAGAAGTTCGTCGGCAACACGGAGGCCGACAAGCTGCTCACCCGACCCTACCGGGCGCCGTTTGTGGTGCCGGAGAAGGTGTGAGGAAGGCAGAGGGGAGAAGGGAGAAGGGAGATCCAAGATCATGTCTGTCAGACGATCCGTACTTATGTTCCGGCGATTCGCTTTGTGTCTTGGCCTGCTGTCTGCGACGGTGATCGCGGCGATCTCCGGTCGGGCTGTCGTGGCGGCCGACTTGGCCGACGAGTTGAAGGCGATCCCCTACAAGCTCGTCTACGAGTCCTGGCAGAAAGACAATTGGGAGCTGATGATGGTCCAGGCTGACGGCTCCCTGGGCGTCAATCTGACCAAGACGCCCCGCGTCAACGAGCTTTACCCGCACGTCTCCCCGGATGGAAAGAAGGTGGTGTTCTCCGTGGACGAGGGGCAAGGGGATGCCACGGTCCGCAGCATCTGGTATATGAACATGGACGGCACGGACCGGACCCGGGTGGCCGAGTACGTCCGCGATGCGTGCTGGAACGGCGACGGGACGGCCGTCGCCTACCTGCCCGACGAATCGAAGAAGTTCAAATACATCGACTATGCCACCAAGGGGGTTGTGATCTACGACCTGAAGACCAAGGAGCACCGCCCGCATCCCAACAAGGATCTCTACCACCTCTACAATATCTGCTGGTCATCCGACGATCGGTGGTTCGTTTCGACGGTCCACGCGGGAATGGGTTTCGGCCACGCCATCCTCGCTTTCCGGGCCGACGACGACACAAAGGTCTTCAACCTGAAGATTCCCGGCTGCCGGCCCGACTTGAGCCCGGACGGAAAGAAGATCTGCTGGGGCGCGAGTGATTTCGTCCTTTGCGTGGCCGACTTGGACCTGAGCGGGCCCGAGCCGAAGCTCACCAACCGCCGCGAGGTGGCCACGAGCGTCAAGCCGGAAATGATCTACCACGCCGACTGGTCGCCCGACGGCCGGTACGTCGCCTTTACCACGGGACCGACGCGAAAGAAGCTCGGCAGCGGGTGCGCGGTGGTGGGTGTGAAGGCCCCGGGCTGGAACGTCGGCGTGGCCGATGCTAGCGGCAAGGACCGGAAGGTGATCATCACCCGCGACGGCGCCGGCAACAAGGAGCCCGACTGGGTCCCCGTGCCGGCGAAATGACCCGCAATTCATCCCTTTGGAGTACGGCGATTCATCGCCGCTTTGGTCCGTGCCGACTTGTGCCGCCTGAGGAAAGCGGCGATGAATCGCCGCACTCCAAAGGGGCAACCGCCACGTTTGCGGCGAAGGCCCTGCGATGAACCGACGGATCGCATCAGCAGCCCGATTTCTGTGTTTGGCAACCGCGCTGGCGGCGGCATCGTGCCGGCCGGTGGAGAATGCGGGGCCGGAGATCAAGGCGCCACCGATCATCGCCACGGCCGGGGGCGCGGAGATGGTGCTCATTCCCGCGGGCATGTTCCGCATGGGCTCGGCCGGCGGCCAGCCCGACCAGCGGCCCGTCCACGAAGTCCACCTCGACGCCTTCCTTATGGACCGCTACGAGGTCACGCAACAGCAGTACACCAAGCTCGATCTGGTCAACGGCTCGCGTTTCAAAGGGCCGGATCGGCCGGTCGAGATGATCTCTTGGGCCGAGGCCGCCATGTACTGCAACCGCCGCTCCCGGGCCGAGGGGCTTGCGGCCTGCTACAACGAAGAGACCGCCGAGTGCAACTTCGAGGCCAACGGCTACCGGCTGCCGACCGAGGCGCAGTGGGAGTACGCCTGCCGTGCCGGCACCGACAGTGACTACTCGTTCGGCGATAATCCCTCGGCGCTTACAGAGCACGCATGGTACGCCGACAACGCCGGAAAGAAAACGCACCCGGTCGCCCAGAAAAAGCCCAACGCCTGGGGCCTATTCGACATTCACGGCAACGTGGCCGAATGGTGCAACGACGTCTACGCCGTGGACTACTATGCCAACAGCCCCGACAAAAACCCCCGCGGTCCGAAGGATGGCGAGAAATACGTGCTGCGGGGCGGCAGTTGGAGTTCCAGCCCCGAAGGATGCCGTTCCGCGCACCGCGTCGGCGAGACGCCCGGCTTCCAGGACTCCTGTTTTGCCCGCGATGCCATCGGCTTCCGCTGCGTGCGCAAGGCCCCGGCTACTGTAGGGAACGCCCTCCGTGGCGTTCCGCGGTATCGCCACGCCAACGGAACGCCACAGAGGGCGTTCCCTACAGGCTCGCCACTTCCTCCTACATTGACTCTGACAAGTTATCTCATCGCCGATCCCGAGACGCATTCCGTGACCAAAACCGGCTTTCTTTACGGCGACATCTACTTAGAGCACAAAACCGGCGCCGGGCACCCCGAGCGGCCCGAGCGACTGACGGCTATCGTCGGACGGCTGAAGCAAACCGGCCTGCTCGATGAGTTGGTCGCGATCCAGCCGCGGGAGGCAACCGAGGAGTGGCTCACCACGGTCCATAGTCCGGAGCACCTTGCGGCGGTCCGCAAGGCCGCGAAAGAGGCTGGCTATGCCGGCTCGCTCGATACGCCCGTCTCGAAAGATTCCTACAAGGTCGCCTTGCACGCGGTCGGGGGCGTGCTCGCGGCGGTCGATGCGGTGATGGAGGGGAAGATCCAGAGCGCGTTTTGCGCCGTCCGTCCGCCCGGGCATCACGCCACCAGGGACCGGGCCATGGGCTTCTGTCTGCTGAACAACGTGGCCATCGCCGCCCGGTATGTGCAGAGCAAATACAAGCTCCCGCGGGTCTTGATCGTCGATTGGGACGTCCACCACGGCAACGGCACCCAGGCGGCCTTCGACGACGATTCCACGGTGTTCTACTTCAGCGTCCACCAGTCCCCCTTTTATCCCGGCACCGGCAAAGCCGACGATCGCGGCACGGGCAAGGCCGTGGGCACGAAGCTCAACGTGCCGCTGGCGCGCGGGAGCGGCGACCGCGAGTACCGCCGGGCCTTCGAGGAGAAACTCGTACCCGCCGCCACGCAGTTCAAACCCGATTTCGTGCTCATTTCCGCGGGCTTCGACGCCCATCAGGACGACCTCTTGGGCGGCATGAAAGTCACGGCCGAAGGATACGCCGAGCTGACGCGGATCGTTAAGACAATTGCCGAAAAGCACAGCCGCGGCCGGCTGGTCTCGGTCCTCGAAGGTGGCTACGGGCTGGACGGCCTGGCAGCATCCGTGGAGGCCCATCTTCGCGTCCTCATGGAGCCTGTAGGGAACGCCCTCCGTGGCGTTCCGTGGCCTCGAAAACGTGGTCCTCTGGTCGGATCCCGGAACGCCACGGAGGGCGTTCCCTACAGGGACAATCGCACAGCTTATTTCCGCGCGGACCTTTAGCCTGCTCGATGCTCTACCACAGTTGGACGTTCCTGGCCTTCTTCGCCGTGGTCTATGCGGTGTACCTCATGGTCAAGGGCACGCGGCTGCGCCTGCCTTGGCTGCTTTTGGCCTCTTACGTCTTCTACGGCTGGTGGAACCCGGTCTATCTCTTGATGATCCTCTGGGCGACCACGGTCGACTACCTGGCCGTGACGGGCATGGCCAGAACGCGTTGGAAGAAACCGTGGCTGATGCTGAGCCTGGCCAACAACCTCGGCCTGTTGGGCTTCTTCAAGTACGGCCGGTTCGTGGTCGAAAACGTCAATGCCCTGGCCGGCTGGTTGGGACTGCGCTACGCGCTGGCCAACCCGGACCTCCGTTTCTTGAGCGACGGGGTCAATGCCGTCTTGCACTGGCTGAGCCTCCACTCGTCGGTGCCGCAGTTCAACTACGCCCTGCCGGTGGCGATGTCGTTCTACATCTTCCAGTCGCTCACCTATACGATCGAGTTCTACCGTGGGAAGATCGAGCGAGAGCCGAGCTTCCTGCGCTACGCCGCGTTCGTGTCGCTGTTTCCGCAGTTACTGTCGGGGCCGATCGAGCGGGCAGGGAATCTGCTGCCGCAATTGCGCGCCGCGCCGCGGATCACGCGGCAGGACGTGGCCGACGGCGTGTCGCTCTTCATCGTCGGCCTGTTCAAGAAAATCGCACTGGCCGACTATCTGGCCATGTACGTCAACCCGATCTACAAGGCCCCGGCCGAGTACGGCGCGGCGGCACTCGTGCTGGCCACGGTGGCCTTCGCCTGGCAGATCTACTTCGATTTCAGCGGCTATACCGACATGGCCCGGGGGATCGCACGACTCCTGGGCATCCGGCTGATGCTCAATTTCAACAATCCTTATCTGGCCACCGGGCTGGGCGATTTCTGGGGCCGCTGGCACATCAGCCTCTCGTCGTGGTTCAAGGACTACGTGTATGTCCCCTTGGGCGGAAACCGCCGCGGCGAGCTGCGAACCTACCTGAACATGGTCCTCACGATGCTCGTCTCGGGCCTCTGGCACGGGGCGATGTGGACGTTCGTCCTCTGGGGCGCGATCCACGCCGTGGGCCGGGTGCTGACGCGGGCCCTGGAACGCACTCCGCTGTGGCGCGACCGCGTGCCGACTCTGGCCAAGCAGGCGCTCACGTTTGCGATCGTGGCGTTCGCCTGGATCTTCTTCCGGGCCGCAAGCGCCGGCGACGCGTGGCTCATCGTCCGGCGAATCGCCGGCGGCGGGCTCGCCGACCCGGCGTTCCCGCTCGTGGCCGCCGGGCTGGTGCTGTCGATTTGGCTCTATCAGTGCCTCTACGAATCGCGGTTCCGCGGCCTGGTGCGCCTGGCCCCAGTGCGGATCGCCCTGGTGGTGGGCATGGTGATCTACCTGGCCGTGTTCGTCACCAGCAGCGAGCAGGGGTTTATTTATCTTCAATTTTGAGAAAGGCCGTAGGTGTTGAAGCACGCCGACAATATCTTTGGAGTGCGGCGATTCATCGCCGCTTTTTCAGCGCGAGGCACGAATCCGCGCCATCCAAAGCGGCGATGAATCGCCGCACTCCAAAAGCCCAGCAATCCCGGTCGAAACGTGAGGCATGAACAACGTTCCCTCGAAGCCCAATGACGAATCTCCTGGAGCGAAAACGCCCGAAGTCCCGTTCGGCTCCAACGACGTGCGTCTGTCGCCGCGGCAGTGCGTGGTGGCGGCCGCGTCGATCGGCGTGCTCTTCTGGCTGATCCCGGCGGTCTGGGAGAAGATCGAGCCGCTGGAGGCCGGGCCCGATTACCGGGTGCCCTATTCGCTCGGCAACGATTACTGGAACTATGCCCGGACCTGCCGCCAGCTCGCCGCGGAAGACGGGATCTTCCTCGTCGGCGACTCGGTCGTCTGGGGGCACTACGTGGGCAGCGACCAGACGCTCTCGCACGATCTGAACGAATTAGCCCAGGGGGCGGAGATCGGCGCAGGCGTAGGGCGGACGGAGCGAAGCGACGCCCGCCGGACCCAACCGACGGATTCCGGCGGGCCTCACTCCGTTCGGTCCGCCCTACTTCTCGAAGCCGACGACTCCCGGGTCCGCCCGCGCTTCGTCAATCTCGGCCTGGACGGCGTTCACCCGGCGGCCCTGTGCGGCTTGGTGGAGCATTACGGCGGTGCGATCCACGGCAAGCGGGTGATTCTCAACTGCAATCTGCTTTGGATCAGCTCCCCGCGGCACGACCTTTCTACGGACAGGG
>CAYTJV010000072.1:12171-19272 GCA_964438165.1 uncultured Planctomycetaceae bacterium
GGAGCCGGTGCTTCTGACCATCTCCGCCGTCGGGGACTGCACGCTGGGCGGGGACGCCTCCGGCCGCAGCTACGCCGCCTTCGCCAGCGCCTACAAGGCGGGCGCCCTGGCCGATGTCCTGAAAAACGTCCGGGACATGCTCGCCCGCGACGACCTGACGATCGTCAACCTGGAAGGCCCGCTGACCAAGGCCAAGCGCTTCCGGGAGAAGGAGTTCGCCTTCAATCATCCGGGCCTGGTGCCGCAGTTCTCGCCCCGCATCCCGTGCTACCGGGCCTCGCTCTCGCAGAAGATCGGCACGGTAATCGGCCGCAACCTGGCCATGCTGGGCTGGGCCGATCACGTGAGGATTGTCTATTTCGGCGGGGAGGATCTGGCGAGCTGGACGCTGGAGCACCCCTATACAAGCCCGCTGGCCCCGGTGACGCTCGATCTTCCTTCGCCCGACGAGCCCCCCTCGCCGCGCCCCGACGCCCGACCGTGGTCGGCCAAGGGCATTGTCAAGCACGCGCCAGAATGGGTCGATCTGGACCACTCGGTCCAATGGCGGTTCTTCCGGCGGACCGTGGAGGTGCTCCAGCGGCGCGGCAATGAGGTGTTCGTCCTGGTCGGGCCATACAACGAGCCCATGTTGACGGCCAAAGGGTTGCACGCATACAACCATCTCAAGGAGCAGGTGGCGGCGTGGCTTCGCGAGCACGGAGTTCCGCACGACGTCCCGCCGGCACTGCCCAGCGAGGAGTACGCCGACGCCAGCCACCCCACGGCCGCCGGCTACCGGCGCCTGGCCCGGCGGCTGTTGGACCAAGAGACATTCCGGCAATTTTGCACAAAGGGTTCATCACCATGAGGCGACTGGCGAGCTTTGGGGCAGCGGCGGCGATCGTGCTGGCCGCGGCGTTTGGCGTCCCGGGACGCGGCGCGTTGCACGCCGCCGAGGGCGTGTCGGTCACGCGCGACGGGGTGGCTATCTATGTTGCCCAAAGCCGATTCTCGGGCAGCCTGGAATCTTTCGACCGCCGCGCTTGGGAGGCCGTGCCGGTCGACAAGCTGCCGCGCACCGTGAAAGGCTACCCGGTGATGGTCGCCAAGGACATCGTGGCCGCGTTGTCCGCCGCGGAGGGCACGCTCTCGGTGTCGACCCGGCGGAATGGCCGGCTGACGCACCGCGGCGACGTCCGGTTGGACGCGAAGGGCCCGGTCCGGCTTACACTCGTCGTCCCTGCCAAGCGGCCGGGGCTGGCCGTGGAGGTTTTCTCCCAGGACGAGAAACTCCTCTACGCGGTCGGGCTTCGGGCCGATGGAATCCTGGAAATCCAGCAGCAGCCCGGCCGGGAGTTGTCGGTCCAGGGCCGAATGCAACACGTCGTGCTCCCGTCGCCGGTCGGCGCCGATTTGCTGTACGGCCCGGACCTGCGGCCCAGCTTGACGACCTATTATCTCCCTTCAACGCACCTCGTGGTCGGGCTGATGGGCCAGCGCGATTGCATGATGGTCGGCGTCTTTCCGCCGGGCAACCATCGCAGCCGCATTTCGTTGGATTCTCCGAAGCCTTCGCGGGCGATCACGGGCCTTTCGATTGCCGGCGCCCCCGAGAGCTTCTACCTGACGTACATCGAGCGGCCGAGCCTCTGGCACGAGGAATCGCTGCGAGCGGAGTACCTGGAGAAGGACACGCCGATTGAATGGCAGCGACCTTTCGACGCCAAGTGGATCGGCCGGTTCTACGTCGAGTCCGACCGGTATCACTTTCCGTTCTACTTCCGGCACGAGAAGGCCAAGCTCTGGGGCCGCTACATCCGGGGCTGGTTTCATTATCCTTTCTGGTTCGACGGCCAGAAAACCATGGTTCACTTCGAGAAGAAGTTCCCGCCCAAGGGCAAACTCCTGATCTATTACCTGGAAGGAGAGAAGAAGACGCCCGCCGCCTCGCCGGTCGGGGTCATGGAAGCCGCCTTGGGCAGCCAGTCGGCCCGCGGGCTGCTCGATTTCGACGGCGTGAGCCAGCGGATCTTGCTCAAGCACGGCAACGCCGTGTGCGCCATGACCCAGAAGATCGAGGAAGCAGTCGCGGCCCACAACGAAGAAAAGAAGAGAGCCCAGATCGAGGCATTTGCCGACGACGTGTGGACGTTCATTCGGCTGATCCGCGAGCGGGTCTTCGAGTTCAGCGACTTCGCCGGCAAGACAAAGGCCCTGCTGGCCGACGCGAAGAAGGCCCATCCCGCGCTGGCCGGCGATCTGAAACCGATCGAGAATCTCCTGGTCGAAATCCAGGAGCGCGCCAAGGACGAGTTGCCCAAGGCCACGCTGGACGAGGTGCGCCAGTGGACCGATCGGATCAAGGCCGTCACGGCCGAGGCCCGCGCCGAGAACCTCGCCAAGGTGAAGAAGCTGGGCGGCCAGTGCCGCTCGGTGGCCGGCACCCAGGACGACCTGGACCGAGAGCTGAGCGTCTTGACCATCCGAGTGATGGAAGCGGCGGCCGCCATGGGCGTCCAATCGCCCGATCACGTCCGGCTGGCCGACGAGATCATCGCCAGGTGCCGGGCCGTGCTGCGCCGCCCAACGTGGTGGGAGCCGGTCCGCCAGTACACGCCCAAGAGCAATCCGGGGGCGCCATGATTTCTCGCTCACAAAACTTGTTCACCTGCCAGGCGAGCTGGCAGGGGTTCCGAGCGTGTTTGGCCATCTTGGGTCTCGCTCACAAAACTTCTTCACCTGCCGGACGAGCCGGCAGGGGTCCCTTGCCCACGATCCTGGTGATGGGGGTGGCCGTCGCTGCGCTGTCTGGCTGCATCAGGCGGTCCCAACCGGCAGCTTCCGAGCCGGCAGAAGAGTGCTGCGCGGATCAGTCGCCGGAGGCGCTGCCCACCGCGGTCCCCGCTACGACGGCCGACATGGTCCTCGTCTTACCCGGCGAGCTCACGATGGGCGATCCCGGCGACGTCGATTCGCAACCGGTCCATACGGTCAAGATCACCGGCGCCTTCCTCATCGACCGCTACGAAGTGACGCAGGAGCTTTACGAGCGGGTGATGGGCTCGAATCCCTCGCGGCACAAGAATGCGAAGAACCCGGTGGAGCGGGTGCGGTGGCTCGACGCGATCAAGTTCTGCAACGCGCGGTCGCAGCAGGAGAATCTTACGCCATGCTACGACATCAAGGCCCGGACGTGCAATTTCGCCGCCGACGGATACCGCCTGCCGACCGAGGCCGAGTGGGAATGCGCCTGTCGCGGCGGAAGCGCGGGCGGCAACACGGTCCCCGACGCCGCGGACAAGCTGGAGGACCTCGCCTGGTTCCAGGACAATGCCCGGCGCAAGCCGCATCCTGTGGGGCAGATGCGGCCCAATCCGCTGGGGCTTTACGACATGCTCGGCAACGTGCGCGAGTGGTGCAACGACTGGTACCAGGTGGACTACTATGCCCGCAGTCCAGCCGCCGATCCCTTGGGTCCGGCCGCAGGAGAGAAGACCGTGCTGCGGGGCGGGGCGTTTTCCAGCACGGTCGAATCCTGCACCCCCTGGGCCCGCTACTGCGACGAGCCCGGTTTCACCGACGCTTGCGTGGCCTCCGACGACTACGGCTTCCGCTGCGTGCGCAAGGCCAGCTCGCGGTAGCGGCGGGCGTCCGCATTGGCCGGCTCCAAATCGAGGACCTTCTCGAAGTCGGCCAACGCGGCGGCCATGTCGGACCGGGCGAATTGCGCCACGCCGCGATTGAAATAGGCGTCGGCGTTTTTCGGGTCCAGCGCGATGGCGCGGCTCAGGTCCGAAATCGCCGGCTGGAGGGCTGCGGCCGAAGGCTCTGCGGGTGAGGCGGCCATGCGAGTGCCCTTTTGGAGCCCCTGCTCGTACAGGGCAACCCCGCGGTTGTACCAGGCAGCCGGAAGGCCGAAATCGAGCTCGATGGCCTTGTCGTAATCGGCGATGGCGGCCGCCAGGTTCTTTTTCTCTTGAAGATGATAGGCCACCCCGCGGTTGACGTAAGCCGCGGCTCGATTGGGGTCGCGGCGGATCGCCTCCGCGTAATCGGCGATGGCGCGTGCGTAATCCTTGCGCTCCATCGCGGCCGCGGCCTTCAGCGCGTACGGCTCGGCGCGCTCCGGCGCCAAAGCCATGGCCCGATCCGCATCGGACACCGCTTGGTAGTACTCCTTCCGGGCCAACTGCGTGTATCCTTGCTGGAGATACGCCTCGGCGTAGTTCGGACTGAGTTGCGCGGCGTGAGCGAGATCGGCGATCGCCTGTAGGTAGAAGCCCTGAATGCGATCTGCGTCGCTCTGGCTGGGCGGCGTGGAACGCTGGGCGGCGATCGCCCGCAGGTTCGCGCCTTCAGTGCGATAGGCGGTCCCTCGTCCACAGAAGGCCGGGGCAAACTTGGGATCGAGCCGGATGGCCTCGGTGAACCCCTGGATCGCTTCGCCGACCGCGCCGGCGGCCAAGAGCGCGACGGCACGATCATGGTGCGCGGCCACCGACTGCGGATCCAGCCGCACCGCCTCCGAGAAATCGGCCAGCGCACGCTTGGGATCGGCGTCCGAGAGGGCCCGGGCACGACGATAAAAAGCCTCGGCAAACCGGGGATCGAGTGCGATGGCCTTGGTATAATCGTCCACCGCCTGCTTCCGGTCGCCGCGCAGGACCAGGGCCAATCCGCGATCGCAGACGGCCTTGGCGTCGTTGGGCCGAAGCTGGACGACTTTCGTGCCGTCGGCCACGGCCAGTTCGAAATCGCGCTTCTTGACGGCGGCCGCGGCGCGGCGGGCGTAGAGGGAGGCCTCCTCGGGCTTGAGCCGGATCGCGTCGCTGTAATCGGCCACGGCAGTGTCGAAATCGCCCTTCTTCTCGAACGCCGACCCGCGGTCCTCCAGGGCCGCCGCGTACTTCGGCGCCAGGCGGATCGCCTGCGTCAAGTCGGCGATGGCGTGGTCGGCGTCGCCCAGTCCGAGGTAGGCCGACGCGCGGTGGCGAAAGGCCGTGGCGTCTTGGGCGTGGAGCCGCACGAGGTCGCTGAAATCGCCCACCGCGGCGTAGAATTGCCCGGCGCGGAGGTGCGCCAGCCCCCGATTGCAGAACGCGGCGGTGAAGTTCGGATCGATGTGCAGGACCTCGGAGTAATCGCGGATCGCTTTCTCGCCGTCGCCCTTTTCGGCGAACGCACAGCCGCGATTGTTGTAGGCCTCGGCGAGCTTCGGTTTCAGCCGGATGGCCGAGGTGAAGTCGGCAATCGCCAGGTCGGCTTTTCCTTGACGCAGGTAGGCCGCCCCGCGGTGATCGTAGGCCTCGGCATGGCCGGGATCGAGCCCGATGGCGGTCGAGAAATCGGCGATCGCCTTGTCCACCTCACCCTTGGCCAGATAGGCCAGGCCGCGCAGGTGCGGGGCGTCGGCCAAGACGGGCGCCAGGCGCATCGCCTCGGTGGCGTCGGCGATCGCCTTGTCCCAATCCACTTTGCCATAAGCCTCGGCCCGACGCTTGTAGATCTCGGCCGACGCCGGCTTCAGCCGAAGGGCCTCCGAGAAGTCGGCCACGGCCCCGCTCGGATTGCCCGAGTTTTCGTAGAGGATGCCCCGCAGGTAGTACGCGTCGGCGTCCCGCGGCTCGAGTTGGATCGCCCGCGTCAAGTCGGCAATCGCCGACTCCAAGTCGGTCTGCTTCTCCAGGGCGCGGCCGCGGTCCTTGTAGATCCTGGCGTCGTTCGGATTGAGCCGGATGGCTTCCGTGAAGTCCACGGTGGCCGTCCGGCGATCATTCTTGAGCTGGTACGCAAGCCCCCGCTCCCGATAAGCCTCGAAATCGTTCGGTTTCAAGGCGATGGCCTGCGTGAGATCGGCAAGGGCCTTGTCGGCAAACCCCCTCGATCGGTAGAGTTTGCCGCGACGGAGATACACCGTGGCGTTCTGCGGGTCGTAGTAAATGACCTGCGAGTAGTCGGCGATGGCCAGGTACGGCTGGGCGTTGTTGTCCCTCGCTTCCGCCCGAAGGAAGTACGCCGCCGTGTTCCTCGGATCCAGGCGGATCACCTCATCGAGCTGCGCGATCGCCGCCTCCCATTGATGCTCGCCGTGCAGGCGGTACCCTTCCGAGAACGCATCGGCCAGCGGGTCCTCGACAGGAGGTTTTTGTTCCGCCTGGCGACAGCCCGACAACAACGCGACCCCGACCAAAAACACGAGCCCTGTAGGGCGCGCCAACGCACAGACTTCCCGCGGCAATGCCATGGCCCCCCTCCCGCGTCGAACGTCAAGCACCTGCTACTTCCAGTCTACCACCGCGCGGGAGTAGATTCCACCCCTCAATTCAGGCTGGCGACCTATCACGCGGCCGGCTTCTGGACGGAGTTGTAGAGATAGGGATTCGTCGTCGGGTCGTTGTACATTTTGAACTGCCGGTAGACCTTCAGGCGCTTGCGCCCGGCGCCGATGTCGGCCAAGAGCTCCGCGAGCGACTTCGAAAGGTCTTTGTGTTGCTCGCGCAGGATGGCCAGTTTCTCGGCACATCGGCGGCGGTGCTCGGCGTCGGCATCGGGCCGGTCGGCCTGCTCTTCCATGTGGTAGATGCGCAGGGCAAGGATCGAGAGCCGGTCGATAGCGCTCCCGGGTGTCTCGGTGTTGAGCTTGGCACGCGGGCGAGGCCGCATCCCCCAGATTTCCATTTTGTCGACCAGGAAGTCGTCGAGTTTCTCGATCCCATCGTTCCGCGCTTGGTTCAGCTTGTCGATCTTCCGTTTCACCGCGGCTATGGCAGCATCGCTAGCATCGGGGCTGCGGGCGACGTCCTCCTCGTGCCAGAGCAAGTAGTTGCACTGGTGCTGCTGGCAGACAAGCTGTAAAAAGTCGCCGTACGGATTATCGAGCTCGCTTCGATGCCAGCGCTCGACGGTCGTTTGGTGCAATTCGGTAACGGCAAATGAAACCAAGTATTACCACCTTCATCGCTAAAAAGCGTTTGCTGATAAAATTCCAGCGGGATCTTAAAAATTGGCATTAAACTCAACTTGGTACCGATATCCCACTCTTCACTACCTGGTGCCTGATCTCCTGTTGATTGAGCCCACGAATTTCGAAAAGTAATCATATAATAAAACTTTTTCCAA
>CAYTJV010000073.1:0-19214 GCA_964438165.1 uncultured Planctomycetaceae bacterium
AAACGAACCCTTTAATATGTACGTGCGTATATGTGGGTAATACTGAGCGCAGAGCATGGGAACGAGGAAGGATCGCCGCGGTCTATTGCGCCCTTTCAGGGCTTCCCGTCTGTCGCGCGACCCTCTCCCCAGGGCGTTGCCCTGGGCTTTCTTATGTGAGCCCTTCAGGCTCGGGCGTGCTGCGAGCTTCCTTCTCGACTCTGTCGTAGCGGTGACGCTGCTCGCGGTCGCCTCCAACGTACGTGCCGCCGATCCCCAGTTGGGCCGCATTGCACCCTGCGGCGGGCAGCGCGGCACGGAGATCGACGTTGTGCTCTCTGGTGCCCGGCTCGGCGATGCCCGGGAGATCATGCTCTACTACCCGGGCATCCGCGTGGTGAAACTCGAGCCGCAGAAGGACGGCTCGGTGAAGGTCCGGCTGGCGATCGCGCCCGACTGCCGCCTCGGCTTGCACGCCTTCCGGGTACGCACGGCCACGGGGATCAGCAATCTCCTCCAGTTCAGCGTCGGAAGTCTGCCGGAGATTCAGGAAATCGAGCCGAACAGCGAATTCGACAAGCCGCAGAAGATCCCCTTGAACGTGACCGTCAACGGCGTGGTCGAGAACGAGGACGTCGACTATTTCGTCGTGGAAGCGAAGAACGGCCAGCGGATCGCCGCGGAGATCGAAGGCGTCCGGCTCGGCGAGGCGTTCTTCGATCCCTATTTGGCCATTCTCGATACGGGCCGCTTCGTGCTGGCCGGGGCCGACGACACGCCGCTGGTGTACCAGGACAGCGCGGTCTCGGCGATCGTTCCCAAGGACGGCAGTTACGTGATCCAACTGCGCGAGAGCGCCTTCGGTGGCTCGTCGCAGTGCCGCTATCGGCTCCACGTGGGCACCTTCCCGCGGCCGCTGGCGGCATGTCCGTATGGGGGCAAGCCGGGGCAGGCGCTCGACGTGCGATGGCTCGGCGACGTGGCTGGGGAGTGGATCCAGAAGATTACTCTGCCTGCGGCCGCGCAGCCGATGTTTGGACTGGCGGCCCAAAACGCCCAGGGCGTTGCCCCGTCGCTCAATCCATTCCGCATTTCGGACTTGAACAACGTGATCGAAGTCGAGCCGAACGACGCGCCGGTCCAAGCCACGGCCTCTCCGGCCCCGGCGGCCTTCAACGGCGTGATCTCCAAGCCCGGGGATGCCGACTGTTTCAAGTTCCCCGCCAAGCCGGGCCAGGTTTTCGACGTCCGGGTCTTCGCGCGCAGCATGCGATCGCCGCTCGACTCGGTGCTCACGGTCAGCCGGGCCAACGGGGCCGCGGTCGCGGCCAGCGACGACACCGACACGCCCGACAGCTACGTCCGCTTCACCGCCCCAGCCGACGAGCAATACATCATCACGATCCGCGACCACATGCTGCGCGGCGGGCCGGAGTTTGCCTACCGGGTCGAAGTCACGCCGGTCCAGCCCAAGCTGACGATGAACCTGCCCGAGCGAACGGCCTATGTGGACATCACGTGTCCCGTGCCGGCGGGCAACCGTGTCGCACTGATGGTGGGCGCGCAGCGCGAGGATTTCGGCGGGCCGCTCAAGCTCGAAATCAAGGATCTGCCCGCGGGGATCTCTGCCGAGATTCTCCCCATGGGCGCCGACGAAACGGCGGTGCCGGTTCTGCTGACCGCGGCGGCCGATGCCAAGCCGGGCGGTTCGTTGGCCGACCTCATTGGGCGGACGGAAGGCAATCCGCCCGTCGTGGGACACCTGCGCCAGCGGACCTCGCTAGTCCGCGGGGCCAATAACCGGGAGGTCTGGAACCACTGGACGGAGCGGATGGCCGTGGCAGTCACTGAGCGAATTCCGTTCCACGTCGAAATCGTCGAGCCCAAGGCGCCGATCGTGCAGAGCGGGTCCATGGAGTTGAAGATTGTCGCCACGCGCGACCCGGCCTTCAAAGCCCCGATCACCGTGCAGATGCTCCACAATCCGCCCGGCGTTTCCACGCCGGCCACGGTGACCATTCCCGAGGGTGCCGGCGAAGTCATCCTGCCGCTGACGGCCGACGGCGGCGCCGCGGTGCGAAAGTGGAAGATCGCCGTGCTCGCGACGGCCGCCGTAGGCGGCGGGGCGGTGACCGTCTCGTCACAATTAGCCAACCTGGAGGTGGCCGAGCCCTTTGTCCGGTTTGCGTTCAATACGACCTCGGTTGACCAGGGACAGCAGACGGACCTGGCGATCAAGATCGAGAGGAAACGCGACTTTCCCGGCAAGGCCAAGGTCGAACTCCTGGGACTACCGCACGAGGTGACCGCGCCGCCCCAGGAGATCACGAAG
Source organism: uncultured Planctomycetaceae bacterium (assembly GCA_964438165.1). GTDB lineage: Bacteria > Planctomycetota > Planctomycetia > Pirellulales > Thermoguttaceae > CALFBP01. The sequence continues at coordinate 2,312 of CAYTJV010000073.1, forward strand.
GACTCCACGCAGATCGTGTTTCCCGTCAAGACAACGGCCAAATCTCCCGTCGGGCAGCACAAGACCCTGCTCTGCCGCGCGGTGATGATGGTCGAAAATCAGCCGGTGACGCACATGCTGGGGACCGGCGAATTGCGGATCGAGAAGCCGCTGCCGCCGAAGCCCGCACAAGTCGCGAAACCGCAAGCGTCGCCCCCGCCGCCGCCTGTCAAGCCGGTCGAGAAAACGCTCACCCGTCTGGAAAAACTCCGGCTGGAACGAGCCCAATCGCCGCCTGGGGAAAAGAAATGAATCCGGGGAAGAGGTGAAGCATGAGCAGGGAAAACGCACGTCGGAGGCTGTTCCCGTTTTGGGTGCCAAACACGAGAACGGGCCTATGGAGTGCGGCGACTTGTCGCCGCTTTTCCTTGGCAACACACGTCGCCACGGGCCCAAGAAAGCGGCGACAAGTCGCCGCACTCCATAGGTGCGGGCTGTTGGCTGCGATCGTGGCGTTTCTGGCCGCGGCTGCCCAGGCCGCGCCGTCGGCGGCGTTGGATTTCTATCCGCCCGAGGTGCAGCTTCACACCAGCCGGGCCCGGCAGCGATTCATCGTGCTGGCCACGCGGCCCGACGGAATCACTGAAGATATAACTGCCAAGGCCCAGGTCCAACCGGCCGACGGCAAACTCGTTCGCGTGCAAGGCTCCAGCCTTTTCCCTGTCGCCGACGGCCAAACGACGCTCGCCGTGCAGTATGAGGGCAAGTCGCTTGCGGTGCCGGTGACCGTCAAGTGGGCGACCGTCGCGCGACCGGTCAGTTTCCAGCTCGACGTGATGCCCATCTGGATGCGTTCCGGCTGCAACACCGGCGCGTGCCACGGGTCGGCGCGGGGGAAGGACGGCTTCCGGCTGTCGCTGTTCGGCTTTGACCCGCCCGGCGATTACTTCCGGCTCACGCGGGAACTGGGTTTCCGCCGCATCAATCTGGCGGCGCCGGAGGAAAGTTTGGTGTTGCTGAAGGCGACCGGGGCGGTGCCGCACACCGGGGGCAAGCGCTTCGAGCCCGGGACTGAATACTACACGACGCTCCTCCAATGGTTCCAGTCCGGGGCGCCCAACGATCCGGGCGAGGCGCCGAAAGTCGACGGGGTGGAACTGTATCCGCCGAAAATGGTCCTCGAAAGCGGCAGCAAGCAGCCGATGATCGTCCGCGCGAAGTACTCCGACGGCACGGTCCGCGACGTGACCGACCTGGCGGTCTTCTTGACCAACAACGACAACTCGGCCCCGATCGACGCGCAGGGATTGGTCACCGCGGCCAATCGTGGCGAGGCGTTCGTCATGGCCCGATTCGAGACCAAGACGGTCGGCAGCCAGGCGATCGTGCTGCCCAAGGACCTTCAGTACACGCGCCCGAATCTGCCGGTGGCCAATTACATCGACGAGCTGGTCCACGCCAAGCTCGACAAGCTGCGCATGTTTCCCAGCGAGGTCTGCTCGGACCCGGTGTTCTTGCGCCGCATCACCCTCGACATCACCGGCAAACTGCCCACGGAAGACGAGTACCGGAGCTTCATTGCCGACAAGGACCCGGCGAAGCGGGCCAAGCTCATCGATCGGCTCCTGGAGCGCAAGGAGTTCGCCGAGATCTGGGCGATGAAATGGGCCGAGCTGCTGATGATTCGCTCCAGCAACGAGGTGAGCTACAAGTCGGCCTACCTGTATTCGACGTGGCTGACCGACCAAATATCTAAGAACGTGCCGATCCACCGGATGGTCCGCGAGTTGTTGATGGCCACGGGCGGGACCTTCGGCAACCCGGCCACCAACTTCTATCAGGTCGAAACCGACACGCTCAAGACCACCGAGAACGTGGCCCAGGCGTTCATGGGGCTGCGGATCCAGTGCGCGCAGTGCCACAACCATCCCTTCGACCGCTGGACCATGAACGACTACTACAGCTTCGCGTCGTTCTTCTGCCAGATCGGCCGCAAGCCGGCGGAGGATTACCGCGAGACGATCGTCTTCAACCGCGGCGACGGGGCGGTCGCCAACCCCGTCACCGGCCGCGTGATGGAGCCCAAGTTCCTCGCCGGCGCGGTGCCCGACGTCAAAGGCAAAGACCGCCGCCAGGTGGTGGCCGAGTGGCTCACCTCGCCCGAAAACCCCTTCTTCGCGCCGAGCATCGCGAACCGGGTGTGGGCCCACTTCTTCGGCGTCGGGATCGTCGACCCGGTCGACGACATCCGCGTGAGCAATCCGCCCAGCAACCCCGAGCTCATGCAGGAGTTGGGCAAGCGGCTGACCTCCTATGATTACGACTTCAAGCGGCTGGTGCGCGACATCGGCAATTCGTATGCCTACCAGCGCTCCACCGAGCGGAACGCCGGCAACGCCGACGACGAGCGGAATTTCGCCCACGGCAGGGTCCGCCGCATCCAGGCGGAGATGCTCCTGGACTGCATCACCCGGGCCACCGAGACCAAGGACAAGTTCCCCGGGCTGCCGCTGGGGGCCAAGGCGGTTCAGGTGGCCGACGGCACGACTTCGACCTACTTCCTGAACACCTTCGGCCGCTCGCCGCGGGAGACGGTCTGCGCGGGGGAGGTCCGCACCGAGCCCACCCTGTCGCAGGCCCTTCATCTGTTGAACGGCGACACGCTCCAGCAGAAAATCGCCGCGGGGGGCGTGGTCAAGCGGATGCTCGATGCCGGAAAGCCGCCGCAGGAGACCATCAAAACCCTGTTCGTGCGATGCCTCTCGCGCGAACCTACCGCGGAGGAGTTGAGCAAACTGGTCAAGGTGGTCGAAGGGGACAAGAACCGCCAACCGGCCCTGGAAGACGTATTTTGGGCGCTCTTGAACTCCCAGGAGTTCGTATTCAATCACTAGCAGCAACAAGAGAATTTTCACCACGGCGGACACAGAGGCCACGGAGGGCAATTCTTTCCTCCGTGTCCTCCGTGGTTTGTCATCAGTCCATTGAAAGTGCCAATTATGCCAAGCCAAGCTATCGCCACCGCGCGAAACGTCATTCGGGCCGCTGCCATACTGAGCCTCCTATCGATCGGATTGGCCCATGCGGCGGAGACCAAGCCGGCTGGCGCGCAGTCCAAAATCACCTACGCCGAGCACGTGCGGCCGATCTTCCGCGAGCACTGCTTCAACTGCCACAACCAGAACAAGGCCACCAACGACCTCGCCCTGGATACTTACGAGCGGCTGCGCAAGGGCGGGGCGAGCGGCGAGGCCATCCAGCCGGGCGACCTGGACAATTCGTACCTCTGGCTCCTGGTCAGCCACGCCGGCGAGCCCCACATGCCGCCCAACCAGGACAAGATCCCGGCAGCCAAGCTCGACGTCCTCAAGCAGTGGATCCTCGGCGGAGGCTTGAAAGACTCCGGTTCCCCCGCCGAGGCGGCGAAGAAGCCGGCCGTGTCGCTTTCAGTGGCGGCCGGCGCGGCCAAACCGGCCGGGCCGGCGATCATGCCCGAAGGGCTGCCCCAGAAGCCGGTCGTCGTCACCCCGCGGGCCGCCGCGATCACGGCCATTGCTTCCAGTCCCTGGGCCCCGGTGGTGGCCGTCGCCGGACAGAAACAAATCGTGCTCTACCATGCCGAGTCGGCCCAACTGCTGGGCGTCTTGCCCTTCCCCGAAGGCACGCCCTACGTGCTGAAATTCAGCCGCTCCGGGGCCCTCTTGTTGGCCGGAGGGGGGCAGAACGTCAAACGCGGTTTGGTCGTTGTCTACGACGTCCGCTCCGGCAAGCGGCTCTTCGAGGTCGGCGACGAATTGGACGTGGTCCTGGCGGCCGACATCTCGCCCGACCACTCCCGCGTGGCCCTTGGCGGGCCGGAGAAGATCGTCCGCGTGTTCTCCGCCGCCGACGGCAGCCAGCTCTACGAGATCCGCAAGCACACCGACTGGATCTATGCCGTGGAGTTCAGCCCCGACGGCGTGCTCCTGGCCACGGCCGACCGCGGCGGAGGCCTCCTGGTTTGGGAGGCGGAGACGGGCCGCGAGTTCCACAACCTGGAGGGTCACAAGGGGGCCGTGACCGCCGTCAGCTTCCGGTCCGATTCCAACGTGCTGGCCTCCGCCAGCGAGGACGGCACGATCCGCCTCTGGGCCATGGAAAACGGCGGAGCGCTGCGGATCTGGAATGCCCATGGCGAGGGCGGCGCCACCTGGCTCGAATTCACCCACGATGGCCGCATCGTCTCCTGTGGACGCGACCGCTTGGTCAAGCTCTGGAATCCCGACGGCGCACCGATTCGCGCCCTTGAGCCGATGAAGGAACTCGTGACGCGGGCCGTGTTCACGCACAATGCGGGCCGCGTGGTGGCGGGCGACTGGTCGGGCGAGGTCCGCGTATCCAGCGCCGCCGACGGGAAGCCGGCGACCACGCTCAAGGCCAATCCGGGCGGTTGACACCCGCCGCCGGAGGCCTTCTACTATAGTCAGCGCGGCCGGCAGCGGCCGTTCGTAGTCCCGCCTTTAGGCGGCATTTCTTGCGGATTACCGGCTGAAGCCGGGACTACGAACCGGTGTCATTGCGTACCGCGCGCGGTACTGAAGCATTCACTTAATCGGGAGGTTTGCTATGAAAAAAGCGACGATCTGCCTGGCCTTGATCGCGTTAGGCGTAGTGTGGCTCGGGCGAGGTGTGCCGCAAGTGAGCGCCGACAAGGCCTTCCGCGACCAGTTCGTTACCGTGTACGTCAAGCCCGACAGCGGCGATCCCAAAGACAATGCCTTTGCGGAGGCCGTGGAGAAGGCCAAGTGCAATATCTGCCACGTCGGCAAGGTCAAGAAGAACCGCAACGATTACGGCAAGGCATTGGGCGAGATCCTCAGCCGCAAGACCGACACGGAGAACAAGGAGAAAATCCTGGCCGCACTCAAGAAGGTGGAAGCCAAGCAAGTCAATCCCAAGGACGACAAGTCGCCCACCTTCGGCGATCTGATCCGTGCCGGCAAGCTCCCGGTCGAAGCGAAGGTCGAAAACCGCGTCGCGAGTGGAAGGTAGAGCGCTTGGGGGGATGCAATTCCAGTTCCCGCGTGATGTCCTCGCCGATGCGGTCCATCCGTCGGCCACAGCACGAGCAGATTTTCTCTTCTTCCGGCAAATGGAATCGTGCCCCACTTTTTGAGCAGTTCCCTTCACGGGCCCAGATGGATACATTTCTAGGTGGGGCGAGCAGTCGGCGGAGCCGGGGGAATGAATATCGGCAGCGATTTGCGCAGTGAGACGGTCCGGCAGGCCGGACCATTTCCGCCCGTCCGTATCACACCTGACTTCCCCGTCCGATCGGCCCTGGAATTGCTGCGGGACATCGGCCGGGGGGCCATTCTGGTCTGCCGCGATGGCCTGTTGGTGGGGATTTTTACCGAGCGAGATGCCCTCCGTTTGTTGGCCTCCGGGGGGGATCTCGACTCGACCATTGAGTCGGTTATGACTCACAACCCGGTGACCGTTCGCGAGACCGACTCGGTCGAGACCGCCATCAGCAGGATGTCGACCAACGGCTACCGTCGCTTGCCGATCGTCGATTCCCAAGGCCGCCCGACCGGGCTGCTGGACGTGTCCGGCGTGATCCACTGGCTCGTAGACCATTTCTCGTCGGCAGTGTACAACCTCCCTCCAGTCGCGAAACCAGGCACGCTCCACCGCGAAGGACCGTAATGAGTCAGTCCCAGGCAGACACCATGACGCTGACCGAAACGCGCAAGCCGCTGGTGGAAATGGAGGCGGCGACGGTCCGGTTCTGCGGCGACTCGGGCGACGGGATGCAGTTGGCCGGCACGCAGTTGACCAATACCTCGGCGCTGGTGGGAAACGACGTGGCCACGTTTCCCGATTTCCCCGCCGAAATCCGCGCGCCGCGGGGCACCAAGGCGGGCGTGAGCGGCTTCCAGATCCACTTCGCCAGCAAGAAGATTTTTACCCCCGGAGACCAGGTCGATGCCCTGGTGGCGATGAATCCGGCGGCGCTGGTGACGAACATCCAGGACCTCGTGCCGGGCGGGATCCTCGTGGTCGACAACGACAGCTTCGCCAAGCGCGATCTTCAGGTGGCCGGCTGCGGCACGAACCCGCTGGACGACGGCGCCGTCGACGGCTACCAAGTGTTCCAGGTCGACATCACCCGGCTGACGCGGCTGGCCGTCAAGGAGCTGGGGTTGAGCACCAAAGAGGCCGATCGCTGCCGGAACTTCTTCGCCATGGGCCTGATTTTCTGGCTGTACGACCGGCCCCTGGAGCCGACGCTGCGATTCATCATCGATAAGTTCGGCCGCCGGCCGGACGTGGCCGAGGCGAACCGCCGCGCGCTGACGGCGGGTTACAACTACGGGGAGACGACGGAGGCATTTGCCCACCGCTACTCGGTCGATCCGGCCAAGCTCCCGCCGGGGCTGTATCGAAACATCACCGGCAACCAGGCCCTGGCGTGGGGGCTCATGGCCGCGGCCAAGTTGAGCCGCTGCGACCTGCTTTATTCCAGCTACCCAATCACCCCGGCAAGCGACATCCTCCACGAGTTGGCCCGCAGGAAGAATTTCGGGGTCCGCACGTTCCAGGCCGAAGACGAGATCGCGGCGGTCACCGCGGCCATCGGGGCGGCGTTCGGCGGGGCGATGGGCGTGACCGGCACGAGCGGGCCCGGCATGTCGCTGAAGGCGGAAGGCATCGCCTTGGCGGTGATGACCGAGCTGCCGCTGCTGATCGTCGACGTGCAACGCGCAGGCCCGAGCACCGGCATGCCGACCAAGACCGAGCAGGCCGATCTGCTCCAGGTCCTTTTCGGCCGGCATGGCGAATGCCCCCTGCCGGTGCTGGCGACTTCCACCCCGGCCGATTGCTTCGACGCGGCCCGCGAGGCCTGGCGCATCGCCGTCCGCTACATGACGCCGGTCGTGCTGTTGAGCGACGCCTACCTGGCCAACGGCTCGGAGCCCTGGCGAATCCCTGCGATGGAGGATTTCGAGCCGATCTCGGTCGAGCATCCCCGGGGTTCGTCCGACGGCGAACCATTCCAGCCTTACGCGCGCGACAGCCGGCTGGCCCGGCCGTGGGCCCTGCCGGGCACTCCAGGGCTGATGCACCGGCTCGGCGGGCTGGAGAAGGAGGACGTGACCGGGGCCGTGAGTTACGATGCGGACAACCACCAGCACATGGTCGACCTGCGGGCCCGGAAAGTGGCCGGGATTGCCCGGGACGTCCCGCCGCAACAAGTGGAAGGGCCGGCCAAGGGGCGGGTATTGGTGCTGGGTTGGGGGGGCACGTACGGGGCCTTGGCCACCGCCGTCCGCCGCCTGTGGGAGCGCGGCCAGTCGGTTGCCCACGCGCACCTCCGCTATCTCAATCCGCTGCCGGCCAATTTGGGAGAAATCCTCCGCCGCTACGACCGGGTGCTCGTGCCGGAACTGAACTCCGGCCAGTTGCGCAAGCTGATCCGCGCCGAGTTCCTCGTCGACGCCGTCGGACTGAACAAGCTCACCGGCCGCCCCTTTGCCGTCCACGAGGTCCTCGAGGGAATCGAGAAACTGCTGACGTAGGGTGGATTTCAATCCACCCGTGAAACAACTTCAAGACTTCCGAAGTCTCGAAGACTTCGGAAGTCTGGGTGGGTGGATTGAAATCCACCCTACAACACCACTGCTTCCCATGGCTACCGACACGTTGACTACTCCGACGACTACGACAACGCCGACGCCGCAACGGTTCACCCCGAACGACTACGCAAGCGAGCAGGATGTGCGCTGGTGTCCGGGCTGCGGCGATTACGCGATCCTGGCCCAGATGAAGAAGGTCCTCTCCGGCCTCCAGATCCCGCGCGAGAAACTGGTCTTCATTTCCGGCATCGGCTGTTCGAGCCGCTTCCCTTACTACCTCGATACCTACGGGATCCACTCGATCCACGGCCGGGCGCCCACCATCGCCACCGGATTGAAGGCGGTGCGGCCCGAGCTGTCGGTGTGGGTGATCACCGGCGACGGCGACGGATTGAGCATCGGCGGCAACCACCTGCTGCACTGCATCCGCCGCAACCTGGACATCAACATCATCCTCTTCAACAACCGCATCTACGGTTTGACCAAGGGCCAATACTCTCCGACCTCGCTGGTCGGAAAGGTGACGAAGAGCTCGCCGATGGGGGCGATCGACAATCCGCTCCACATCCTTTCCGTGGCCATCGGGTGCGAGGGGACCTTTGTGGCCCGGACCGTTGACGTGTACTCGCAGCACCTGGGCATGGTGCTTAAGCGGGCCGCCGAGCACCGCGGCACCTCGTTCGTCGAGGTGTATCAGAATTGCGTGGTTTTCAACGACGGGGCCTTCGATTATGCCACCGACCGCGAGGCCCGCGCCGAATGGACCCTGGAATTGGAGCACGGCAAGCCGCTGGTGTTCGGCAAAAACCACGACAAGGGGATCCGGCTCAACGGGTTGGAGCCGGAGGTCGTCGCACTGGGCAACGGGATCACGGAGAAGGACCTCCTGGTCCACGACGAAAAGGCCACGCAGCCGAGCCTGGCCTACTTGCTCGCGCGTATGCACTACCCCGAATTCCCCGAGCCGATCGGCGTGTTCCGCGCGGTGGACCGCCCAAAATACGACGAGCGGCTCAACGCCCAGGTCGAAACCGCGATCCAGACCCAAGGCCCCGGAGACCTCGACGCCCTGTTTCGCGAAGGCGATACGTGGAAGGTTGAAGGATGATCTGCCCCGACTGCGGTCACGAGAATATCGACGGTGAGGAATGGTGCGCGAAGTGCGAGCAGCCGCTCGTCGAGGCGGCTGGTCCGCGCTATGCCTCGGAGGTCGAGCGGCGGATCTTGCGCGACACGATCCGCCGGTTAGCGCCCCGCGAGCCCGTGATCGTCGCGCCGGAAACGCCCGTCGGCGAGGTGCTCAAACGGCTGGTCGACCGCCAGATCGGGTGCGCCGTCGTGGTCTCCGGGCGCAAGGTGGCGGGCATCTTTACCGAGCGCGACGCTTTGTTGAAGCTCAACGTGCGCGCAGCCGAGCTGAGCAGCCGGCCGGTCTCGGAGTTCATGACCTCCTCCGTCGAGACCCTGGAGTTCGACGACCGCATCGCCTTCGCCCTGCAGAAGATGGACGTGGGCGGGTACCGCCACATCCCGATCCTCCAGGACGGGCGCGTGATGGGAATTATCTCCGTGCGCCGGATTCTGAACTACATCACCGCCGCTTTGGGTAGGGAAGAAAAAGGGGGAGAGAGGGAGCGGGGGAGTGGAGGAGTAGAGGAGAGGAGGAGCGGGGGAGATTAGAAGCAGTTCTCCTCTACTCCTCCACTCCTCTACTCCTCCACTCCCCCTCTTTCATCGTGCCGGCGGCTTGCCCGGCAACATGGCGGACTTGACGTCCTTTTTCGGCGAGCGGGTCGTGCCGGCCAGGTAGTTGTCGATAGTCGCGTTCTCCTGGAGACGCTCGAAGTACTCCGCCATGGCCAGGCGGGTCTTCTTCTCCTGGATGTCCTGGTGCAGCACGTCGCGGACCGCGGCGAATTCGATCTTGGCAGGCACCGTGCGCCCCTCGCAGTAGAGGATCACGAACTTGTCGGCCTCCAATTGCACGATCGCCGAGATCTCTCCTTTCTTCAGCGCGAAAGCCTCTTTCTCCACCAGCGGCTGACCGCTGTTCTTCTGGATCGGCGGCACCTCGCCCTTGAGCGCCCGGCTGCTCGCTTCGATCGAATACTGCGCCGCCAATTCGCCGAAGTTCTCTACCGTGGGCCGCTTCTTGGCCATTTCCCAGACCTGCTGGGCACGCCGCAAGTTGTCCATCAGGATCGCGCGGCAGCGGACGCGCGGGCCGTAGTTCGCTTCGAATCCCTTCTGCAAGTCCTCCTCGGTGATCTGGATCTGGCCGGCCGCCAATTTCCGCAGGGCCACCGAAGGCCAAACCGAGTCGTGCCGATAGACCTCCTCGGAAATACCCTGCTGCTGGGTGACCATCTTGATCCACTGCTCGACGTCGGGCGACCCGTCGGCCTTCGGTCGCAGCATGGCGCCCGCCGCCCGGGCGATCTCCCGGTCGAGATCGGCGTCGGTGATCGCAAGGTTGTTCTTCTTGACGGCCTGCTCGATCAGGCGGCGATTGATCGTCCCTTCGAGAACCTCCTCGCCGTGCCGCTCAATGCAGCGATCGGCCAGCTCGCGCACGGTGACGGAATTGCCGTTGATCCGGGCGGCCACGCCGGGCATCTGGCGGCTGAGCTGTGGGTCGTTCATCACGTTCTCGACCTTCGCGCCCTTCTGCAGCTCGCGGAAAATATCGCTGGCAACAGAGCGCAGCTTGCGCTCCCGGATCAGTTCCTCCAGATGGGCCTGGACGTCTTTGATGGGCACGTTGCGTGCCGGAATCAGGGCTTCCCGTTGGAAGATCACGTACTGGCTGCCGACCTGGATCACGTCGGAGATCTGGCCGTCCTTCAAGCGGAACGCGATCGCCTCGACCTGCTCGTTGCCCGAGTGCTGCCGGATCGGCTGGATCACCCCTTTGAGGCTGGCGCTGGAGGGATCGTCGGAGCGGTCCTTGGCCAGATTTCCGAACTCCGCCGGATTGGCCCTCGCTTCCGCAAGGACTTGCTGGGCCTTTTGGGGCGTGTTGCAGACGATGATCCGGCCTTTCACCGCCGGCCCATAGAGGCCCTCGTATTCGGCTTGCATTTCCTCCGGCGCGACCCGAAGCCGCTCGCCGCCGAGCTTGCGCAGGGCCAGCGTGGGCCAGATGATGTCGTTGGCATACTGCTTCGTGTTGACGCCCCGCTCCTGCTTGAGCATCTTCAGCCACTGGTCGACCGGCAGCTTGAATCGCTTCGCCATCCGCTCGATTTCGGCGTTCACTTCCTCCCCGGTCACGGACAGATTCCGCCGCTGGCACTCGAACATGATGAGGTACTTGTTCGTGAGGCTTTCCAGGACGTCCTTGCCGTAGTGCCGCAGGCACTCGGTGGCTAGCTCCTCCCGGGTAATCTCGTCGCCGTTGACCGTGGCCACAATCCTGGCTTGAGCGCCGGCGGCTGAGTTGTCGGGCGAAGCGGCAGGCCCGCTGGGCTGAGCTCGATTGCTGGAAACCGCGACCGCACGCGACTCCGCGCGGGGCTCAGCACTCGCGCGATCGGCCCCCCAGAAATAGCGGACCACGATGCAGCCAGCGACCAGCATCAACCCGCTCAGCACCAAGGCCAATCGCCGTTTCCATCGGCGCGCGGCCGGACGAACATCCATGTGACTCATTGCGGTTCCTCCTAAACCGTTCGGGCCAAAGCCACTTGCGCGCGAAGCTAGGGTCGCGCACCACTCGGGGTGGCTAATATACGGCCGGGGGCCGAAATGGGTCAAGAGCGAATGGGAAGAAAGGAAGGATGAAAGATGAGGGATGAAAGATAAGAGGTGAACCGGCACACTGGGCAACCGTTATTTCAATCCTTCCCGTTTCGGGGGCTCTCCGCTAGAATCGAAACCGTGAAAGGCTATCGCCACATGAATCCCAGCGAAATTCGAGCTTGGCAAGCCCGTTGGCGCGCAATCAACGCGCAGCGGGAGGCCGAAGTGCGTGGCATGTCGGCAATGGACAAGGCCCGTCAGGTTTCCCTCATGATGCTCACTCGGCTCTCACCGGACATGGCGCGAGGCCGAGGTCGAGGAGGTCCGTCGCCGCTGGGCGAAGTTGCGGGAAGCCTATGGGAAGCGGGCTTTGCGACGTCAAGTCCGGCAAGTTTACTCCACTGGGAGCTGCCGCCGACGGCCCCATCGGATTTCGGGCCGACGGGACGCCGTTGCAGCTCGCGCAACGCAAGAAAGAGAACGATCTTGTTCTGTTGGACCTTGCCAATGGGAAGATCCTCATGCAGTTCGAAGGTCCGGCGGGGGCAACGCTGGCCGAGGATTCCGAAACGGCGATGCTCGAAGACGGCACGCGCGTAGCCGCAACGGCAAAGGCGGGCGACGGAAAAACGGCGATTCTCGTGTGGGACGGCACCTCGGGCAAGCAGTTGCACGCGTTGCCCGGCGCGGCCACCGCGATGGCTTTCTCGCCCGACGGGTCGCTGTTGGGCGGAGCCAACCGCGAAGGGGACATCCGCGTCTGGTCGCCGAAGACAGGCAGAGAGTTGTTCTCCCTGCGGGCCTCGCCGACAGAAGTCCATTGCCTGGCCTTCGCCCGGGACCCACGGCGGCCATCATCGTCGGCGCTCCGCCGGGATAAACCCGGCGGTGGCGTTTACAGCTTCACGTTCAGGATTCTCTGATAGCCGTCTGCGAATTGCCTGTAGCTGTCTTGAGGCTTGCGGCTCGACACCATGCGCTCGTAGAACCACCGGCCGGTTTGAGCATCGGTGATTGTCGCTGCCGATCGCCTCGCGCACGGCCTCAAGGATCATTTGGTTCCGCTCTTCTTCTGCGGCGGTAGGGGGGCGGGTCGGCTCGGCCACGGTGCCGTTGTCGAGCACCTGGTTTGGTCCCAGCACGTGAATCGCGCCGCAGCCGGGAAGCTCCAGGACCAATCTGCCCGGCCGGGTGTGCCTTTTGGGTTCTTGAACGCCCGCCGCGCCGAGCACCTGGGCGATGACGCTCGGCTCGTCCAACAGCGTCGGGCCCTCGGCGTTGAGAATCAGCACGTTCTTGCCGCGGCGCAAGTGCGCGGCCACGGCCGCCGCGTGTTCCGCGGGCATGAGGGAATCGTTGTAGGGGAAGACGATCAGCTCGCTGGGCACGGAGATGCGGTCGTCGGCAAAGGCCCAATGGTGCCGGCTCAGAAGCGCCCAGAGGTGATAGCACCCGGAAGACTCCGAGACCCCGACCGCGGCGCGATCGTATCGCTCGTAGATCAAGATCCGCGGCTTGCGCCACTGGTCATAAGGCCCCGGCTCGCGCAAGGCTTCTTGCCCGAGCAGCCAGGCCGCGGCGTTGAGCCACAACCGATAGTTGTCGGCATAGTTGATGAACGTGTCGCTGAGCATGTTCTGATCGCCAATGATGACGATCCGGCCGGCGCCGAACGTCTTGGCCATCACCACGCCGAGCGGGCCGGCTCTCTCGCCCACGTCGCGCTCGAAGTTCCCGTAAAAGGCCGGCGCGTTCTCTTTGCCGAAGATCCCCGTGTGCCACGCGTCGGCCCAGGATCGCTCGCTGGTCAGGGCCACCGCGTTGCGAGAATCGACGCAGCCGCCGGTCTGGAAGGCGATGCACTTCAGCCCCGAAGTGACCGGGTGCGGCTTGAACCGGGTGATGGCGATCCAGCCGTTGCCGTTTCCCAGCTTCTGCGGCCAGTCGTCGCAGGCCGTGTCGGTCAGCGACGCGATGTCCAGCTCGGTCAATAGCGGCTGGAGCAGGTGGGCATGGAAGTAGACGTTGGTGTGGTCGGTCACCACGAAGAGCGAGCCTCCCCGGGCAACGAACGACCGGATGGCGGCAATCTCCGAAACCAAGAACGGCGGCCGCTCACTCGACACCAGGGGGATGAACAACAGCCTGTAGGGCGCCAGGCGCGAGGCGTCGAGCCGCCGTTGCGTCGCGCGGTCGCAGCGAACGCCGCGCGACCGCAGATACTCCATCGCGATGCGGTGGCCGATGATGTGGTGGTACTCGTAGACCCCGGGCTTCAGGCCGATGGTGGAGAAATCGTTGGCATGGATGGCGTCGATCAGCACTCCGGTCCCGCCGCGCTGCGGCGCTGCCGGTCCTCCGCGCGGCGCCTTTCCGGGGTGCCCGACTTCGGCCGCAACGCTCCAGCCCGCGCTAGCGGCGGCGGCTGCCAGCACGCCAACGACAACCAGACGCAGCCGGAGGCCGATCGGGTACGGTGCGGCACGGGGCCGCTCAAGACGATTGCCTTGGCGGGCTACGGACAGCATGTGCTGGTTGGAGCGTCCCATCGGTCATCCCATTCCACTGGACATTACTATTCTGGCTCATTCCACGGAAGCACGCGGCGTCAGACTTCCTTGACCTTTAGGTCTCTGCGACCTATTTTTTGGTAGGCCCTTGGACGGCGGCCCTGTCGGGCAAACCGGACTCAACTCTGTTGGCAGCGCGTGCTGCCGCCCGGCCGTCACGTGAAGTGGCCTCGGATGAATCTTCCGAACCCCCTACGCTGGCGGCAATGAACCCCGAAAGCGAGTTAGACCGTCGTAAGCTTCCCGACCGGCGAGAGGAGCCCACGAGTCCTTGGGGCGCCTTTCCGCCCGCCGGTCGGCGCATGCTCGCTCGCCGGGCTGACGAGCATCGGCGGGTCTACTACGCCGATCGATTCTCCGTGGTGATGCTCGCGCTGGTTGTGACCCTGTTGGCTGCCTCCATCACCGACGCTGCACTCACCATTCGGCTGGTCGCCAGCGGCTGCACCGAGATCAACCCGCTGATGGGCCGCCTGCTCCAGCGCGGCGTCCTTCCGTTTTTCATCGGCAAGTACTTGTTGACGGCGGTTGGCCTTCCCGTGCTGTTGGTCTTCAAGAACTACTACCTCTTCGGCACACCATTCCGCGTGGGCTACGTGATTCCCGTCCTCGTGAGCATGTACCTCATTCTGATCGCCTACCAGTTGCACTTGCTTGACGGTTTGGGGATCGGGACCGGTTGAGGATCGGGCTCGATGCCATGCCGCCTCGCGAAGCGGAGCTTCGAGAGAAATAGTCCCGGGAGCGGCCTGCCGTTGTTTCTCAGGGCGGGGAGGTTTAGAATGAGGATCATCGGGTAGCTGAACCAAGCCCTTCGGCGGCGCGTTTTTTCCTATTGGCGTAGTGCGATGATCCGACGCGACGTTCAACCTGGTCCATCGCGGTTCCTTCTTCATAGAGTGCCGTGGGACGCCTACGTTCTCTTGCGCGATGCGCCAGAGAACTACCATGTCCGGATGACGTTTGACCGCGGGGAATTGGAGATCATGTCGCCCACCAGACGCCACGAACGGATTTCACACCTGATCGGTCGGTTGATCGAGGCGTGGGCCGACCAGCACGATATCCCCATCCAAGGCTGCCAGACGATGACCATTCGCCGCGAGGATCTCGAGCGCGGCCTGGAGCCCGACCAATGCTATTACGTCGAGCACGAGGCCGCCGTGCGGGCCGACGCCGAGCTCGATTTCACGAAAGACCCGCCGCCGGACCTCGCCCTTGAGGTCGACGTGAATCCCAGCGACATCGGCAAGCCCTCGCTGTACGCTGCCCTTGGCGTGCCCGAGCTCTGGCGTTACCAGGACGGGAAGCTTAGCGTGTTTCGCCTCGGCTCCGAGAGGACTTATGTGCCGACCGCAGGGAGTGAATCGCTCCCCGGGTTTCCACTCAAGGAAACGGAGCGCATCGTGCGTCAACTCGGCACGGCGAGCGACACCGCGCTAGTGAAGTCGTTCCAGCAGCAGATTCGGTAAACAAGGGGACATTCTACTTTCTTCCTGGGTTCACTTCTGAACTTCGAGCTCCCCCGTCAGTCGGGTGGCAGCCGAGACATCGACCTCGATCTTCGATTCGCCAGACGTCACCGGACCGCTCCATGCCTTGAAGCGGAATTTGCGGCCGGCGCTCGGTTTGGTCGGGTTCGAGGGGTCCATGAACTGGCCGAGCCGTAGCCGGCGGGCGTCTTCATGTCGGCCGGGACCGCGTCCACGACTTCCACCACGTGATTGCCCGGCTTGTCGAACACGATCGAGAACGTGCCGAAATTCGGGCCCAGCGTGTACTGCGTGGTCCAGGATCGGCGTTATGGCAACGTAGTCCCTGCGATCCGCCGTGTTTCTGGGCCGTATCGACGGCGTATCCGCCCGCGCCGTAGGCGGCCCAGCGCTCGACCCCGCCGCCGAAAAAATCGTAGAAGCGAGTGGCGGGGATCGGCGGCTTGATGGCAATGAAACGGTTGATCGGGCAGTGGGTGATGAATTTCACCTTCGACTGGGCGAGCGCATCCCAGCCGGCCGGATCGTACCCGATGGCGTACGATTCCGACTCCCGCAGCCACTGGGGGCCCGGCTCGCCGAAGTCGATCTTTGCCGCAGTCTGCGCCGCGGCTGGATGCGGCCCGAAGAACACCATGGCGACGATCGCAACCAGAAAGCCGCCGGTCAGGCACGGAACTCTTCGGTGGTGTGCGTCGCGGATCATGACGTTCTCCTTGGGGCGATGATTTTCGGATGCACGGCGATACTGCAAGAACGCTCGAGCGGCAGTATAGCCCTTCTCGGCGAGCACGACTACCATCCCGCCCCGCGCAGCATGGACGTGGTTACTGTCGGGTGACACTGGCCGAAGTTCAGCATGAAAGGCGCCGCCGTGTTGACTGGCTCAAGATGGACGGCGATAATTCCCATGGGGCCCGTAGAGCGGATGACATTGTTGCGGTTGTCTTTCCGTGCTATGGTGTAAGTTGGTGCTTTTTCTGGGAGATCGCCTATGCCGGAGATGAATACGCCCGTTACTGAGGCCGAGATCCTCACCGAGGTGATCGGGCCGAATAGGCCGGGCCTTTCGCCTGACACTGCCCGTGCCATCCTGGAATTGAGGTTCAACGAAACGGCTCGGGAAAAGATGAACAGGCTCGCTGCCAAGAACAACCAAGGCACGCTGACCGAGGCCGAGCGGATGGAAATGGAGAACTACGTCCGCGTGGGCACGTTTCTCGACCTCATGCAAGCGAAGGCCCGGCTTTCGCTCCAGGAGGCGAAGCTGCATTGATCCATGGAGGAATCCCTGCGACAGCTCGTTTGGCAGCGGGCCGCTGGCCGTTGCGAGTATTGCTGGCTCTCCCAGCAGCATACCCTGCTGCCTCACCAGATCGATCACATTATCGCTCAGAAGCACGCCGGGCCGGCGGTTGAAGGAAACCTCTGCTTGGCCTGCTACTACTGCAATGTGCAGGCATGATGCCTCCAATCTTGACAGAGATCGATCCTCGGTTTT
>CAYTJV010000074.1:0-19171 GCA_964438165.1 uncultured Planctomycetaceae bacterium
TCGCGTTTTCGACCAAAAAGTCGCAGTGGCCCAATTCCGGCGTGACTCGAACCGGTGGAGGCATAATACCTCTGGATGACGGGATAGGCGTGCTTATTTACAGAACAGAGAATAAGTGACTGTCTCCGGTTTTCCCGTCCCCGGTTTTCCTCGATGTCTGCTCACTTATTCGCAAGGGGCCTTGCACAAGGCGCAGCGGCGGGCCGGGCGGATTTCTGTTGAAATCGGGCCAGCGGATTGGGTAGGCTGACCGTCGTGTCAGTGCCGTTGCCGGAGCGATCTTGCTACTGTCCGAGAATCCTCAGGCTCTCCGCGGGCAGCACCGCATTCATACTGCCGGAGCGGAAGCCTTCCAGATCGAGCGACACGTACTTGAACCCGACCGATTTGAGCCGGGCCACGACCTGGCGGCAGAACTCCGGATCGAGGAACTTGGCGATTGTCTCCGGGGCAACCTCAATCCGCGCCATGTCGCCCTTGTGATACCGCACCCGCAACGGCTGGAAACCGTGCGCCCGCAAGAACCGCTCGGCCTGGTCGATCATCGCCAGGCGCTGCGGTGTCACCTCTTCGCCGTAAGCGATCCGGCTGCTCAGGCAGGGCGTGGCGAGCTTGTCCCAAGCGGGCAATCCCCAATGGGCAGCCAGGGCGCGGATCTCGGCCTTGGTGAATCCGCACTCGGCCAGCGGACTGCGGACCCTGCGATCCTTGGCGGCCTGCAGGCCCGGCCGATGCTCGCCGTGATCGTCGCGGTTCGAGCCGTCGGCCACGACCGCCACGTCCATCCGCTCGGCGATCTGTTCGACGCGGGTAAACAGCTCCGTCTTGCAGTAGTAGCAGCGATCGGAGCGGTTCTTCTGGTACTCGGGGTTGGCAAGCTCCTCGGTCTGAATAACCTCGTGGCGGATGCCGATGTGGCGGGCGAGCTCGCGGCACTCGTCCAGCTCGCCGCTGGCCAGGCTCTCACTGACGCCCGTCACGGCCACCGCGCGGTCTGCGAGCGACAACTGGGCCGCCTTGGCCAGCACGGTGCTGTCGAGCCCTCCGGAAAAGGCCACGGCGCAGCTCTCGAAACCGCGGAGCAATTCCAGAAGCCTGTCGCGTTTCGCGGCTACTTCGGCTGAGAGTTCCTTCATCGCTGCAATTGTACCGCCATCGCTCCATACGACAAAAAAAGAAAGCGGCGACGAGTCGCCGCACTCCAAAAAAGGCGGCCCTCCACCGCAATGCCGTGGCAGTGCGCATTTGAGAGCCAGTTACCGCAAAGTGGGCGCCTGGAACCCGGGTTGTGTGATCCGCGGCCGACTCGCGGTGCGAGGCGGAACGCGGCTATACACGCGGCCGGGATCTAAATGTTTCGGCGCCCGACGGGCAAATTATCGGCTCCCCAAAATGGCTGCACCGACAGCACGAGCATGATAGAGGACCACACGGGCGGATGAGTACTCGTGGCCGCTTTCCGCAGACCGCACCCACCGCACTTATGTATGTTATCGGTTTCTCGTCAACGGCACAAGAAAGGCCCCCCGGGACTCCAGGCAACCACGCCAGTTGGTCCATGATGACCTCCCAGGGGGCGAAGCTCTTTCCATCGCAAGGGGGTCACTTGTCTTGAGACGCTCTCCGCCGAGTAGGCCATCGCGGAGGAACGAAGATCAGCACCGCCAGCACCAGGGCCCCAAACGCACAATAGGCGACCGTGAATACCCAATCTGGGGCGTCATAGAACAGGAGCTCGTGGGCCCAGCGTCCGATGAACGTCCCTTGAGCGACCTCTTCTCCCGACGCGCGCCGCAGGTCGTTTTCCCAGGTGGTCAAGGGACATTCCACCCCGAATAGGGATTCTATCACCACCACGGCGATGAAAAAAAAGTGGATCCAGCGGAACCAAGGGTTGCGGATCCACGGCCAATGCAACAAGACTCCCACCAGGATCGCCAGCAACCCGGCGATCACGAAGGAAACGTAGGCGGCATGGAAAACCACGACCGCATCGGCGAGCCAGCGATAAGTAACCATCGCAATTCAATCTCTAGGAGGCCCTTCCGATCGGGTTTATTCCCGCGACTTACTTCTCTAATCGTACCACCAGCATGGGCCCGGGCAGTCCGAGGGCGGCGGTGAGGCGGTCGAGCCAGCGGCCGCCTCGGCGCGCCCAGCCTGGCAGATACGCGTCGAATTGGCCCTCCTGGTGCAGGTTCATCAGCCGGATAGAGCGAAACGGGCCGACGCACCGCCGGACTGCACACGGCGTGTTTGCCCTGTAAAACGTGCGGTAGTGCCCCGGCCCGCGAATGGCCTCTGTGCTGCCTGCCCTTTTGAGGCACCAGCCCTTCACTCCCAGCCCGTCCGTCGCCAGCGAAACGAGCGCGAAGAAGTGTCGCAGATCGATGGTGAAACCCCAGAAGACGCCCCCCGGTACGAGGATCTCGAAGACCTTGTCGAAGAACTCCCGCGGGCATCGGAGATGCTCGATGACGAAGACCGCGTAGGCCACGTCAATCGAGGCCGGAGCCAGCGGGGCATCTTCGAGCCTGCAGCGATGGACCTCCGTGAAGCAGTCGGACAGGCGGACCGAGGCATCGGGTTCGACGCCCACATACCGGTCGGCCAACTCGGCCAGCGACTGCTGAAGTTCCGGTTCGCCGTCGAAGCCGCGGCCGCAACCGATATCCAGCAGCACGGGCTTGGGATGAAAGCGCCGCACATCCGTCAGGATCATGTCGCGAAAGAAACTGGCGCGATACGCCCCCTGGCGCCAGCGGCGAAACAGGTCCTCCCACGTTGCGTCGGAAAACGCCTCGTGCGTGTCGCGCCGCACCGGGTCCATCTTTTTTTCCCGTTCTCCTACTTCCAAATACGTTTCACTCCATACTGGTCGAAAACGGCATCAGCGCTCACGAGCGGAACGTTCTCGACCGTTGCCTGCGCCGCCAGCAGCCGGTCGAATGGATCGCCATGATGCCTGGGCAGCCCGGCTTGAACGTCGGCATATTCCACGGTAATCGGCAGCAGCGTCAGCCCAAGGTCCGCGATGGCCTTGTTCATCCACTGGCAGTAGGGCATCGACAGGGACAGCTTGTTGCGACCAGCCTTGATGGCGATCTCCCAGATCGTGGCGGCACTCAAGAGCAGATCATTGGCCGGGTCGGTGATTGCAGCATGGGCAGATGCACTGAGCAGTTGATCTTGATCGACATACCAGACAAGAGCGTGGGTATCGAGCAATGCCCTCATTCCATGTACTCCCGGAAGTCCTCCAGGGGGGCATCAAAGTCTGGCGCCATGTAAAGGACCGTGCCCCGCAACGTACCTGGACGACGTGGCGGGCGTTGCGACGGCTTCTCTGCGGGAACGATTCGAGCCACCGGCTGGTCATTCTCGATGATGACGACCTCCGTGCCGGGAGTCAGACCGCGGACTAACTCAGGCAAGTTTGCCTGCGCCTCTTGAATTGACACGTTCATCATGGCTCTCCTCTTGATTCTTGGTCATTTGTCTTCGTCCCCTTCCCCACAGGTATTCTACGCCTCGCTGCGCCGACAATCCTCTGTGCAAACAACGACTCGCGACGCCTTGGCTCTCACGTGCGATACCGCGTGTGGTACTCCTGAAATGCCTTCGGCAGGAACCGGATCAGGTCGCTGGCAATCATCGCCTCTTGGCCCAATTCGCGCACAGCAAGGTCGCCGGCCAGCCCATGCAGGAAGACTCCTAGTCGAGCGGCGTGGTAAGGCGCATGTCCCTGGCAAGCCAAGGCCGTGATGAGTCCCGTGAGGACGTCGCCCGAGCCGCCTGTGGCCATGCCAGGGTTGCCGGTCGTGTTGACCGCCCGGCGCGTTCCGTCGGTAATCAGCGTGCGATGTCCCTTGAGCACGAGCACGACTCCCCACCGCCCGGCAAGATCTACCGCGGCCGATTCACGCTCGTCGGCCGGTACCCATGCGGCGCCGACCAGTCTGGCGAACTCCCCGGGATGGGGCGTAAGGATGCGCGGCGCGGCGGGTTGGGGGAGCGTATCGCGTCGGGCGGCCAAAGCGTTCAGGCCATCGGCGTCGATCACCATGGGATTGGGCAAGTGGGCGTAAAGCCAGCCGGTGAGCGCTGTCAAACCGAGCGACCGCCCCAGACCCGGCCCGTAGGCCACGACCGTGGCTGTGGCGGCCGCGGAGAGGACTGCCTGCCGGGCAGCCAGCGCGATTCGGCCTTGAGGGTCTGCCGGCAAGGGCACCGTCATATACGACGGCTCGAATCCAGCCACCGTATCGAGAATGGATTCGGGCACGGCCAGGCGCACCAGGCCCGCTCCGCCGCGCAGCGCCGCCATTCCCGCCATCGCCACCGCGCCCGACATCCCCCGCGATCCGCCCACCACCAGCGCCAGGCCAAAATCCCCTTTATGGCTCTCCGGCGGACGCGAGGGCAAGAGCGGCAAATCGTGGGTCATGGGTTACGCCTCCGCGAGGCATTGCGGGCGATGAGGCCGGCGACATACCCCCCCTTGAAGCCCGCATCGATGTTCACCACGGTAACGTTGGCGGCACAACTGTTGAGCATCCCCAAGAGGGCGGCAAGTCCTCCAAAGCTAGCCCCATACCCCACGCTGGTCGGCACGGCAACCACGGGGCATGAGACATGCCCGCCCACCACGCTGGGCAGCGCTCCTTCCATGCCGGCCACAACCACCACCGCATCGGCCTCGCGGAGCGGCCCGAGGTTGGCCTGCAATCGGTGCGGTCCGGCCACGCCCACATCTTGAATCATGGTCACCTGGGCACCGGTCCAGAGGGCCGTTTCGCGGGCCTCCTCGGCCACGGGCAAGTCGCTCGTGCCGGCGGTAACAATGGCCACTCGGCCGCACTCGGTCGGATCCCCTTGCGGGCCGGTCTTGAGTCCATGTGCCGCGATACGAAACGTCCGCCCGATCGGGTTGTAAACGCTATCGGGAAACACCGGCGATAGGGCGGCGGCCTGCTCGGCGGTCATCCGGGTGGCGAGCACTTCCACGTCGTACTGCAAGAGGACCCGAAAAATCTTCTCCAAGGCCCCGACCGTCTTCCCCTCGGCAAAGACCACCTCGGGAAAACCGCAGCGGCGTCCGCGGTCCAGATCGACTTGCGCTTCGCCGACATCGGCAATTCGTGGCGCCGCCACCTGCTGGGCAAACTGTTCGACGCTCAAATCGCCCGCCAGAAGCCGCCGGGCCAAGCCTTCCATCTCGTGTGTGTTCATAACCTCCTATCGTAAACGGCCGCCTAGCCGATGCAACGGGTGCCGCCACGTGGAGCGGTCTCTCCGAGACCGGAATCGCGTCTCGCCAAAGACGCGACCACGTGGGAACGACTGCCCCCCAGGGCGCCTTGACGGCCTTTCCGAGGTCCGTTAGAATCTCGCCCAAACCTTAACGCATTTCTGGAGTTGTGGCATGGCCGGTGCTCCCTCCAAAGAGGATTTCTGGGATCTGAGGAAGATCCGCCGCTTGGTCGAACTGATGAAAGAGTACGACCTGAGCGAGATTGACCTTCAACAGGGCGACACGCGGATCCAACTCCGCCGGGGTGGCGAGCCGGTGGCCGTGGCGCCGACCCCCCCGCCAGCGGCAATCGCTCCGGGAGTATCTCCGCCGCCGGTCGAGGCGGATCGTCCTGCTCCGACTGCCGAGGCCAAGCCCGACCAAGACTACATCGTGCCGATTCGCAGCCCGATGGTGGGCACATTCTACTCCGCTTCTGATCCCGACTCTCCGCAGTACGTCAAAGTGGGCGATACGGTTGGTCCGGAGACGGTGGTCTGCATCGTGGAAGCGATGAAGGTGTTCAATCAGATTCCGGCCGAGGTCTCGGGCAAGATCGTGGCGGTCCTGGTAGAGAGCGGAGAGCCGGTCGAGTACGGCCAGCCGATGTTCAAGGTCGATACGAGGCAGTAGGCAGAGGGCAGTAGGCAGAGGGCAGAAGGCGGTTGGCCGCGGACGAGAGGCAGCACGCCGGGGCGTTCAGGAGTAGACAGCGCTGCGATGTTCAAACGCATTCTCATAGCGAACCGTGGCGAGATCGCTCTACGGGTCATTCGCGCGTGCCGTGAGATGGGAATCGAGACGGTCGCCGTGTTCAGCGAGGCGGACCGCGGGTCGGCCTACTTGGAGATGGCCGACGAAGCCTACTGCATCGGCCCGCCGAAGTCGTCCGACAGCTACCTGAAGATCGACCGGGTGATCAGCGCGGCCGAGATCGGCAACGTGCAGGCGATCCATCCGGGGTACGGTTTTCTGGCGGAGAACGCCCATTTCGCCGAGGTCTGCCGGAGCTGAAACATCGAATTCATCGGCCCGCCGCACGAGGCGATGGCCCTGCTGGGCGACAAGAACGCGGCCCGCAAACTGGCCCGCGAGGTCGGCGTGCCCACCGTGCCCGGCAGCGACGGCGTGGTCCGCGACGAGAAGGAGGCATTGGCCGTTGCCCAGCGGATCGGGTTTCCAGTCCTGGTCAAGGCGGTGGCCGGCGGCGGTGGCCGAGGAATGCGCATGGCGCTCGACGGCAAGGTCCTGGAAGGGGCCCTGCGCCAGGCCCAGGCCGAGGCCGAGGCGGCCTTCGGCAACGGCGAGGTCTACCTCGAAAAGTATGTCGAGCATCCGCGCCACGTGGAGGTCCAGGTGCTGGCCGACCAGCACGGCAACGCCGTGTTTCTCTGGGAACGCGACTGCACCATGCAGCGGCGGCACCAGAAGCTGATCGAAGAGAGTCCCGCCCCGCGCCTCGACGGCTCCGTGCGACAGACGATGTGTGAGTCGGCGGTGCGATTGATCCGGGCGGCTAAGTATACCAACGCGGGCACGGTGGAGTTCATCGTCGACCGCCACGGGAAGTTCTATTTCATCGAGGTCAACGCCCGCATCCAGGTCGAGCACCCCGTGACCGAGATGGTCACCGGCATCGACTTGATCAAGGCCCAGATCCGCGTCGCCGCCGACGAGCCGCTGTGGTTCCGGCAAGAGGACGTCCGCACCCAGGGCCACGCCATCGAATGCCGCATCAACGCCGAGGATCCCACGAAGGGGTTCCGCCCTTCGCCGGGCACGATCCACCGGATGATCGCGCCGGGCGGGTTCGGCGTGCGGCTGGACACCCACGTCCACACCGGCTACACCGTATCGCCGCACTACGATTCGCTGATCGGCAAGCTCCTCGTCCACCAGCCGACCCGCCAGGAGGCGATCGCCTGCATGAAGCGGGCCCTGGCCGAGCTGCGCATCGAAGGGGTCAAGACCACGGTGCCGCTCTCCGTGGAGATCCTCGATCATCCGGCCTTCGTCGAGGCCCGCGTCGATACGACGTTCATCGAGCGGACGTGGCCGAGTTAGGGTTCGGGGTTCAGGGTTCAGGGTTCGAGTTGAGGCCGACCGAGCGTCCTTGAGTGCGTAACATTCTTCATTCGCTATTCGCTATTCAGTATTCGCTATTCGTTCAAAGAATAATGAATAGCGAATACTGAATAGCGAATACTGAAGTCAGAATGCGTGCCGCTGAACCCCGAACCCTGAACCCTGAACCCCGAACCCTCCGCATGGAGTGACGCATGAAGACTCCGCTTTCCAGCCCGCCGCGCCCGGAGACCGAAATCCGCCGCGTGGCGATTTTGTTCTCCGGTGGACCCGCGCCGGCGGCCAACGCCGTGATCGCCAGCGCCGCAAGCACCTTTTCCCGCAACGGCATCGAGGTGCTGGGCATCCAGAGCGGCTATGCGCACCTGATGAAGTACAAGCAAGGCGAACCGCTCCAGGAGGGCGTGGCCTTCGTTCGCCTGCGCCACGAGGCCCTCGAAGGGGCGCGGAGCAGCCAGGGGATCATGATTGGCACCGCCCGGGCCAATCCCGGCAAGAAACTCAAATCGGAGTCCCAGCTCGAAGACCCGAAGGTCACCGCGCCGCTGAAGACGGTGTACGACGCCCTGTGTTCGCTCGGCGTCGACGCCCTGATCTCCATCGGCGGCGACGACACCCTCACCACCGCCGCCAAGTTCAAACTCTTCCAGGACCGCCTGCCTCGCGGGGCAAAACGGATCCGCGTGATCCACCTGCCCAAGACGATCGACAACGACTACAAGGGCATCGACTTCACCTTCGGCTACTTCACCGCTGTCGAAATGCTCGCGACGGAGCTCAACAACCTGTTGGCCGACTCGAAATCCACCGGGACGTACTACATTGCCCAGGTGATGGGCCGAGCGGCGGGCTGGTTGGCCTACGGGGCGGCCATCGGCGGCGAGGCGAGCCTGGTGATTGGGCTGGAAGACATCCCGCCCGAATGGAAATCGACCGAAGTCGCCGTCGACCCCGGTACCGGCCAGCCAATTCTTGACGAGAAGACCAAGCAACCGATCGCTCGCCAGATCTTTGACCTCGCGCCGATCGTAAGCCGGATTGTCGACGTCATCCAGGCCCGGGAGCGCGAAGGCAAGAAACACGGCGTGATTGTCATGGCCGAGGGGATCGCCGAGTTCCTCCCGCAGGACGAGATTCGCAAGTGCCTCTCGGAAGACGAGTACCTCAAGCTCAAGCTCGACGAGTTCGGCCACTTCCCCGTGTCGCAGACGAAGTTCACCGGCCGCGTCGGTCGCCTGGCGGCCGAGGAGTACTGCAATCGCAAGCGGCGGGAGCAAGAGGCCAAGCTGGGGCGAAAATTCACCGACGAGGAAGAAAAGAAGATTGCGGAAAAAAAGATCGTCGGACTTCAGTTCGGCTACGAGGTCCGCTGCCACCGGCCCACGGCCTTCGACGTGATCCTCGGCAGCCAGCTTGGCGTGGGCGCCTATCGGGCCCTGGCCGAGCGCAACCAGAGCGGCGTGATGGTCTCCGTGACCGGCGCGCTGAACCTGGTTTTCGAGCCGTTCGAGAACCTGATCAACATGGAAAAGCTCCGCGCCCACCCCCGCCCCCTCAAGCCCGGGGAGGGTCTTCACGAGCTGGCCCGGTATTTGGAAGTCCGGGTGGACGAATGAGGTGAAGCGCGACAAGAAACCGACCTGGCGGCGTCACTACGACGTCAACCAGTCTTCCAGCCGCAAGTTTGAAATTCTCTGGAAGTCGGCCGTGTTGTGGGTCACCATCGTCAAGTCATGCACGAGAGCGACCGACGCGATCAAGCAGGAAGCTCACATGTCCTCCCTGTGCGGCCGGCGTTCGAGTTTTCGCTCGCGTTGGATCTCTGCCATGATTCCGTCCCAATGCGGATCATCGACCAATGCGCCCGCCGTGCGCAGGATCCCTTCGCCCCATGACCGCACCGGTTGCACGACCCGGACAACTACTTCCACTTCCTGACCATCGGGGACGCCTGGTGGCTCCGTCAGTCTGATCGTATTGCCATGCACTACGCCGTGTATCACGCTGCTCATAAGGGATCTCCTTCGTTCATCGCCTGCTAGGGTCGCAGTCGTTGCAGGCTGCGATCTCCGGCATGTCCCAGCCCATGTTCTTCCCTTCGTGATTGTCGCCCCCACTTGTGGTTTCGACAAGAGGGCAGCCGGCCGGCTTCTTGTGTTGCTGGAGGGACTGATGGTATCGAGACTCGGTATTTCCTCCTAACGGCTTCTACCGCGGCTTCAAGAGCGCGCGGATTGTTTCTGTCGGAACCTCGATCGTGGGCCGGAAATCATCCGAAGCCATGTAGTCCAGCAGGCTGTGGCGGAATTGCCGGGCGACGACGCGCTGGTCGAGGTTGCTTGAGAGATCCATGCTGCAAACCATGAGTTTGCCGCCGTCCACGCGAGCCTCGAACAGCAGGCCCAGGCGGCGGCTTTCGAACCAGGTGTCGATCGGCTGCACCAGGGGGCGGAGCTTCGGCGGCAGGCGGTCGAGCACCATTGCCGCCGAGCCGTGGATCAGCTCCCACCACTGCCAATTGCTGTGCTCCTCGGTGGGGAATTGGGCAAACACGGGATGCTTGGGGTCGCAGAGGATGCCCAGCGTGTGCGGGGCCTGGCCGTGCGTCCAGGCCGTGTTCCAGAAGATGCTCGAAAAGCCGATCTGGACCTTGCTCGCCACGTCGTCGGGCTTGAGCAACAGAAGCACCTTGCCGCCGGAGCGAAGGGCCGCCTCGGCTTGGGCGTCGAGCCGCTCGGCGATCACGACGGACTCCGGCGCGGCCGTCTCCAGGTGGTCGGGGAAGACCCAGATGTCCCAATCGTTCTCGAATGGCGTGCCTTCCAGGCCGATCACGAAACGGTATTTCCGAGCCGGCGGAACGTTTTTCAGCGTTGCGCGCACAGTACCGAGCCGGTTGCCATTGCCAATTGGGATCGGGCAAGCAGGGAACTTGCCTGATGCTACGCACTCGCCCTTGTCGCCAACCAGTTTCCACGCCATCACGGCTTTTTCGAGAGGGGCCGGGCCGAAATGGGCCACTTCGACGTCGGCAGTGAACGTCTCGCCGTTGGTCCAGGTCCGCTTGGTCATCCGGGCCAGCGGCACCGTCGTGCCCGAGAAACGGCGGAACTCGTCCGCAGTGACGTATCCCTTGCCTTCCCAGAACGGATCGAGCACGCCGACCAGGGCGGTCCCCTGGCCCGGGAAGTCGTGCAAGTCCAAGAGGTGGAATCCGCCGAAGCCAGACGTGCGCAGGGCCGATTCGATGTCCTCCTTGTAGCAGAGCGTCTGCAGCTTGCCCGAGGCGAGCAGGAACGCCCGGGCCTGATCGCCCATCTGGTTGGCCTCCAAGAGGTCGCGGAAGATCTCGAAATTGCGCGGCTTGAGGTAGCCGGTGTACTTCTTCATTTCATCGAAGTTCGGGTAGACGCACCACTGGCCGATCTCGTGGCTCACCAGGGGCACGGACGACTTCTTCACATGGTCGCGGTAATCGGTGCGGGTCTCCGGCGGGCGGGCGTTGATCCGCGACTTGAGCCCCTCGCCCCAACCCTGGACGCGCGGAGCGGGCGTGAGATGCCACTGGTTTTCGGGGATGAACGGCCAGCCGGCAGCGCTGGTGTAGAGACGGCGGTTGTCCTTCTGCTTCCACGAGTTCACCAGGTCGCCGAGATAACGGTTCTGGTTGGGCCCGGCCGGCTCGTTGCCGTGCGACATGAGGATGAAGCAAGGATGGTTGCCGTATGCCTGAAGGATGCGGTCGCCTTCGGCATAGAGCCAGCGATCAATAGGCTTGCCGTCGCCCACGTTGGCGCCCTGGTTGACCCAGGCCGGGCACTCGGCGTACAGATAGAACCCCAGTTCGTCTGCCGCCGCGAACGCCGCCTCCGGCGGGCACCAAGAGTGAAATCGCAGGTGGTTCAGCCCATGGGCCTGGCACACGCGGATGATCCGCTTCCACGACTCGACGTCGGTCGGCGGATGCCCGGTGCGAGGGAAGATGCAACACTCCAGCGTGCCGCGGAGGAAGATCTTCCGGCCGTTGATGGTGAACTGTGTGTCCTGTACGCCGATCTTGCGAAAGCCGAACGTCGCCGTGGCGGTGTTTGAAAACTTCAACTTTGCGTCATCGGTTCGCAGCGTCAATTCCACTCCGTACAAGTTGGGAGTGAACTCGCTCCACAGCTTGGGTGGTTGATCCAGCTTGAGCGTGATCCGCTCTTCAGCGCGCTCCACGAATGCGTGTCGGCCATCCATCAATGTATCGCGCTCATAATCGAACCGGACGCTGCCCTTGCCCACCACGTTGCCGCTAGATATTTCGCGGATCGTGGCGGTGATAGTCCCGCCGACCGGGGCGAACAGGGTGTTGCGCACCTCCACCTCGATGCGGACGGTGCCGTCATTGGCTGGGAAGACCTGCTGTTGGTCGATCCAGATCGGCGCACGGCTTTGCAGTTCGATCCGCCCCACGATGCCATTCCAATTGCTCTGCGTGTGATCGGAAACGCTGTGCGCGTTGGGGCCCACGTCGACGATCATGCGGTTATCGACGCGGATCGAGAGCCGGTGCTTGCCGGGAGTTGCCGCCTCGCCCAAGTCGTAGACGTGCGGCGTGGAAAGGCTGTCGCGCGAGCCGAGCTCTCGGTCGTCGAGCCACGCGCGGGTCGCCCAGTGGCACCGCTCCAGAGAGAGGGTGATGCGTTTGCCCTGCCAACCCGCAGGGATCTCGATCTGGCGCTGATACCAAGCCGCGCCCACGTAGTGCTTGTCGGGTTGGAGCCAGAACGGGATCTTGATCTTTCCCGGTTCGCGGTACTTGGCCATGCGCGGGTCGGTGAAATACGAGCGGTCGATGATGTCGCCGGTCCATTTCGTATCCAACGACACCTCGTTGCCGAACCCTTGGGCCTGAAGCGCCCCTGGCAAGCGGATCTGCTGCGGCAGCGTGCGCTCGAACCACCGCTCGCGCACGCCGGCGTCGGCAGCGTCCAATTGAAACTGCCAGACGCCCGCGAGGTCCAGGTCGTAATAAATGCTCGCGGGGACGCCGACCACGGCATAGCAGACCGGCGGCAGCGTCAACTGGAGCGGGCGCACCGGCCGGGCTTCTCCGGCACGACCCACCGAAGTCACGGTGGTAAGGGCAACGACGAAGAGGGAAATCAGTCGAGGCATGATTCTCTTCCTGTGAGTGTCCCGTCGGCGGAGAATCCCGGCGGCCGGCCGTGTGCGATGGGAACCATCCTAGCCCGAGTGCCGGCGTCACTCCACCCATCCATAGGTCGATAGCGAAACCCATCCAAAGTGTTAATAAAGCCGACGTTGGTGTGACATTCTGACGCGACCTGCCCGGTAAATACGCTCCAGATACCCCAATCGCTCAATTCGGCAAAAACGTTACAGGCGGCATTCTCGGCTGACGATCAGAAGGTAAGGACCGTGTCGGGCATCGGGGGGTGATGCGCCATGATAAGGCTCGTTGGGCTGCTTGTCGCCGCGCTAGTGTGCGTCGGCACGACGGCGGGCTGCGCCCCATCGCGACTGGCTGCCTCCAGGCCGATGGACGAAGGCGGAATTGCCGGGCCGGTGTCGCTGCCGTCGATCGGCCAGCCTACGCCGTTCGCCCTCGCGTCGCTGGCGCTTCCTTCGCATCAGGCCGTCGAGAAAGCGCTTTCGCGGAAGTCGGAGGTCTCGGGCTATCGTCTCCTGACAGAGTCGCAATGCCAGTGCCTGGCCGCGGCAGAGTCGACCTTGGGCAAGCTCTTGGCCGCCGAACGTCAATCGGTCCTCACCGGCGTCGTGGAACGCCGCGATCGCGAGGCCCAGGCCCGCTCGGTGCTGGCCAATACGCTCGGCCTGCGCGCGGTCGAGGAGCGGAATCGCTCCGCCGCCTCGGCGATGGAGCTCTATTACCGCCTGGCAGGGGCGCATTTCAACCGCGATCGGCTCGACCGGTCGCTCGACGAGGTGCGACGCTCGATCGAGAACTTCCGGAAAGCGAAGGACACCGGGTTGTCGGTTCCCGGCGACGAGGCGAAGCTCCGCACTCAGGAAATCGATCTCGAGGACCGCAAGGCCCAGCTCGATGCGGCCGTCGGGCAGCTCGACGAACAATTGTGCCAACTGCTCGGTCTGGAGCGCGACCCGAGCCAGCCGCTTTGGCCCGGGGCCGACATGACGGTCAGCGTCGGCCCCATCGACCTCGAGACGGCGGTGGCCGAAGGACTGCACTCGCGGCCCGACCTGGCCTTGTTGTGCGCGCTCCGCGAGAACGTCAACGAGCAAACCCTGGCGCCGATTCGCAGCGCCCTGGCGAGGGTCGATCCGCTGATGGGCCGTCCCACGCCGAAGAAGCACATGATCAGCACCGCGGTTCATCGGGCCAGGGTCTGTCTGGAAACCCAGGCCCGGCAGGAGCAGCTCGACCAGCTCCTGGAGTCCCAGAAGCGCTCCGCCGAAGACGAGATCCGCCGCGCGGCCAGCGAGGCCGAGAAACGGCTCCGTCAGCTCGGGCTTGCCAAAGACAAGCTCGACCAGTCCCAGGGGCTATTGCGCCGGCTCCGCCAACGGCGCGAGGCCAAGGGGGCGCCCCAGGCTTCCGAAATCAGCGCCGCCCAACTCGAGGTCTTCGCCGCCGAAAGCGACGCCTTCCAGGCAATCGTGGAGTGGAAGATCGCCCTGGTGAAGCTCAAGCAGTCCCAGGGCCTCCTGGCCAGCGAATGCGGCTATACGCTGCCCGCGACCTGCTGCGAAGGCTGCTTGAAGCCGAACGCGGACGGAATTCGTAGCGCGGACCAAACGCAGTGAGGCTCGCTCGAATGGCCACGACCGATTCGGCGTTCCGTCGCTCCGCTCTGTCCGCCCTGCCTGCTCTCCATCAATAGGCGATCTGAAATGCCGTCCTTTGCCGAGTACGAAAGCGAGAAGTGGAAGTGGATAACTGCGTTTGACGCGGGTTTCTACCCCGATCACTTTCCGGCAGCGCTCGAACACTACGAACCGGTTATCAACCGGTTCCGTGAACTCGCCTCGGAGGCTCCGAGCTCGATCGAGTTGCTTCGCACGATCCAAAAGAAGGGAAAGAAGATGCGGATCCAGCTCCTCCGCGTCTTTCGCCGATACGTCTCTCCCTCGACATCGGTCGAGATGCTGAAAAAGATCAGGGATACGGACGAAATCTGCAACGCGTTCGGGCCGCTATTTCGCGATATCAAGCTCGTTCGCAAGAACATCGCCCAGCAGGACTACGACATAGTCATCAGCGCCCTGCTCTACGAACACAAGGATCGCGGCAAGTTCGCTTACGAGTTGACGGAGCGGTTCTTCCATTGGTTCGAGGAAACCTTCATCGGCGACGAGTTCCAGGCTTTGGGCCCCAGGCGTGCGGGAAAGGACCTGCAACTGTGCAAGTTCCTTCGCGGCTATGAGCACGAATTCCCAACGGACATCATAATAACCCACAAAGGGCGACCCATCGTAGCAGGTTTTGCCCGGTACGATTCCGATAGGGGTGGCAGCCAGGAGGACGACCGGACAGGGGGCAACCGTTCCAAAATCCTCGAAATCCTCCAACACAAGACCGTGGAAGGGGCCCCAGTAAAGGTCTTTCTTCTCAACGATGGGCCCGGCCTTCTCCTCGGCTCCATGTGGCGCGACTACGGAGAACTCGAAGGGATCAACTGCGACCGAGTCCTCGTTTGCACCCTGAAGATGTTGGAAGCCCGCCTCACGAGGAAATGGTTGCTGAAGCATTAGGGAACAGATCAGCCCACTGCCGGAGGCATTGAGCCGACGGTTTGCACGGGACTGCTCCCTCAGCCACGTAAAGATCAAGGTTGCGGTCTAACTCGCCCGTGTGGAACAAAGTGGCGCCCTTAGCCTTGCCGTTCTTGCCCTTGACGTAATCGCCCATGGGCTCGGAGCCTTGGGCCAGTCTTCTCAACGTTGTCTCGATGGCCTTGATGCCTGAGTCGACACCGATCCAGCGTCGGCCCGCCCGTTCCGCAGCGACGAGCGTGGTTCCCGAACCCGCGAAACAATCCAGCACGAGGTCGCCTTCGTTGGACGATGCATGGACGATTCTCTGCAACATTTGAAGGTTCTTCTCCGTCGGATATCCCGTCACATTGATGTTCTGATTGTGAGCATCCCTGAAGTGCAGCCAAATATCTTGTGCTGGAATCCCGTTGCTCTCGTCGAGATAAATCTTCCTTCTCGGATTGCCGTTCGGCGACCAGTAAATCTCACCCCTGGCATCCATTTCATCGAGTACCGAGGGAGGGTACTGCCAGTGCTTTCCCGGCGGCGGCAGCTTACCACGCCATAATTTCCCGGTCTCCCCGTTTCGCTCGCCCGGAGCATGCACCGGTACTTTCATGTAACGTCGGCGAGTCCCCTCGTCAACGTACTGGTACTCCTTGGGTGGATGCTCGGCGGTCCAAGGGTCGAAGGGGCGATTCCACGTGTATTCGGATGTCTTCGTATAGAGAAGGATGTAATCTTAGATGTTGCCGTACTGCATGTGCGTGTAGTTCTTGTTGTTCGACTTCTTGCGCGTAATGAAGTTCCGAAAATTCGTCGGACCGAAGATCTCGTCCATGATGACCTTCATCGGGAAAGCCTTCTTGCCGTCGAGGTGAACGTAGATCGATCCTGTTCGAGCGAGCAGTTCCCGAAGCAGAATGATCCGCTGCCGAAGGAACTCGATGAACTCGCTTCCCGCCAGAACGTCGTCGTACGCATGTTCGGCGTCTCGAGCTGACAGGCGCGACCCGGTTGCGAAGGGCGGGTCGATGTATACCACGCTGACTTTCCCGCAGACCTGACGATCATCGCAGAGGGTTCTCAAGATTCCCAAGTTTTCACCGAAGTAGAGACGACTGAACCAGTCGACGTCGGGAGACAGTCTCACCGACAGGAACTTCTCTGGAGAAGATCTTAGGCCGGCGAGCACCGCGTCAGCCGGCATCTTCCCGTCGTACTCCAACCGGTAGTCGAAAATCACGTTCCCGGTCCCCTCCGATAGGCGGCTCGCCCGACGAGGTTTGCGGCCTGCCGAAGCCCTTTTCTTAGCCTCCCTCATCTTGCTAAAAACTCCATGATGCTAGGCGGACGTCTGTGTACTCTTGTTCAGAGTATACCATTCTACCTGGCTGCGGTGTAGCCCCCCTCGCCAAATCC
The DNA here is from genome assembly GCA_964438165.1 of uncultured Planctomycetaceae bacterium. Classification (GTDB taxonomy): domain Bacteria; phylum Planctomycetota; class Planctomycetia; order Pirellulales; family Thermoguttaceae; genus CALFBP01. Next base: position 16,544 of record CAYTJV010000074.1, read on the forward strand.
ATAACCCGGATGAGGTGGCAGGTGTGAGCTTGAAAGCCGCCTATGAAACGCTACTGCCGCTCGAACAGCGATTTGCGGACTTCTTCCTCGAACGAGGCGCTGGCCTGGAGCACGGCTTGGAACTGCTCCTTGCCGAGCGTGTAGACCTCCAGGTCTTCCTTGGCGACGACGGTGGCGCGGAGCGGGGCCCCGGTCAAGAGGGCGGCATCCCCGAAGAAGTTGCCCGTGCCCAGGTCGGCCACCGTGCGGCGGGTGGCGCCGGCCTCCTCGATCGCGTCGACCGTGCCGCTCTTGATCACATAGAACTTGTCGCCCGGGTCGCCCTGGCGAACGATCACGGCGCCGCCCGGGTGCTTCTCGGGGACCACCTGGTCGGCCACTTCGGTCAGCGTGCGCGGGGTGAGTCGGGTGAAGATCGGGCACTGCACGAGGAACTCGCAGACCAGCGACGATTCCCGCACCACGACGTTCGACTTGATCCTCCCCTGCACCATGGTGATGATCCGGTCGGCCACGTCGAGGATGCGGTTGTCGTGGGTCACCATGAGGATCGTCGCGCGGTGTCGGCGGGCGAGCTCCTGAAAGAGCGTCACCACGTCGCGTCCCGACTTCTCGTCGAGCGCGGCCGTGGGCTCGTCGGCCAGGATGAGCTGCGGATCGTGGACCAGCCCGCGGGCAATGGCCACGCGCTGCTTCTGCCCGCCCGACAGCGCCCCCGGCCTGTAATAAATGCGGTGGCCGAGCCCCAGCCGGGTCAGGGTCTCGGTGATCCGCGACTTCATCTCCGCCTTGTCGTATTGGAACAGCTCCAGGGCCATGCGCGCGTTTTGGAACGCGGTCAGCGAGGCGAAGAGGTTGTGATGCTGGAAGACGAAGCCGATCTTGCGGCGCACGGCGATCAACTGCTGAGGAGTGGCGCCTTCGAGCTTGTGCCCCAGCACTTCCACGCTCCCCTCCTGGACCGTGCGGAGCGTGCCGATGAGCGTCAGGAGCGTGGTCTTTCCGCCGCCGGACGGGCCGGTCATGATCACGATTTCGCCCGGCGCGATCTCCAGGTTGTTATCGAAGAGAACCTGGTTCCTAAGCGCCCCTTGGCCGAAATAGTGCTGGAGATTGGAGATCCGGATCGCGTGGCGGCCGTCGGGTTGGTCCGCCGCCGGCCACGGGCGAGGGTCGGTGAGGGTTGCTGTTTGATCTGCCATGGAAGTCCTGCCTCGAACCACGGATTACACGGATAACACGGATGAAAACGAGAAGGCGGCCGTGTTCCGCCTCTCCTATCCGTGCTATCCGTGTCATCCGTGGTTCTGTTCGTGTTGGAATCCGATTTCGTTGATCAGGTCTCGGTCTTTTTGGTTGAACGCCTAAAACAAATCGGCGGGGTCGGCGGCCAGCACTTTCCTCATGGCTAGTCCGCCCGAGAACAAACACATCGCGGCCGTCAGGAGGAAGATCAACGCGGCGCGCGGCACATTGAGGAACATCAACAGCCCCGTGGCTTTGGCCAGCACGGTGTAGATCCCCAGGCTGACGAGCAGTCCGGGAATGAAACTCAGCACCGAGAGCAATAGGGCTTCCTGGAACACGAAGCCCATGAAGTAGCGGTTCCGGTACCCCATGGCCTTGAGGGTGGCGAATTCAGGGATGTGGTCGGCGATGTCGGCGCTGATGACCTGATAGCACACCACCACGCCGACGAGAAACCCGATAATCATGCCGAGAAAGAAGACATCCCCGATCGGCGTGCTCTTGCTCCAGTACTCGGTTTCGCGGTCGATGAACTCCTGCTTGGTGTAGACGCGGACGTCGTCGGGCAACAGTCGCACCAGCGCTTGGCGGACCTGCTCGGGTTGAGCCCCTTCGGCGAGTTGCACCACGCCCAGGTCCACGATACTGAGCGGATCCTTACCCGGCGAGCGATTCGGACAAAACTCCGCCAAGTTGCGGTCGCTGAGGATCAGGTTCCCGTCGCTCAAGAAATCGGTGCCCAGCTCGAACGTGCCCACCAGCCGCAAGCGGCGGTTGCAGAGCTCAATGTCGGGCTGACTGGCCATACCCTCGCGCCCGGGAGGCAGGCCGAACAGCGGCTTGCTGCGGCGGTCGAACAGGGCCGTGCCGGACTCCGCCAGCCGATCGGCGTGAGCGGCTGCCTCGGGGACCGCGAAGACGGGGTCCGACAAAGGGAAGGCCAACAGGCGGATCGGGTGGATGGCCATGTCGCGGGCCTTCCATAAGACTCCGTAAAACTGCATATAGAAGGGATAGGCGCCGGCGACCCCCGGACAGCCCCGCGCCTGATAGATCCGCTGCCTGTCGAAGCGCTCAAACGAGACGAGTCCCTTGTGGGCCTTGCTCGCCAGGATCAGATCGGCATTCAGTTTCCGGGGGATCTGGACCGTGTTGTCGAACAGGGCGTTGCGAAACCCCAGTTGGGTGAACATCAAGACCACGGCGAACCCGACGCCGGCCAGCGCGACCAGCAACCGTCGCCGGTTGTGCGTCAGGTTGTGCCAAGCCAGAGGCGTTCGGGGGCGAAGGAGAGACATTGAGGGTTCAGGGTTCGGGGTTCATATTTTTTCCTCGTTCCCACGGTCTCCGTGGGAACGCACCTCCGCGACGCTCTGCGTC
>CAYTJV010000075.1:0-19151 GCA_964438165.1 uncultured Planctomycetaceae bacterium
CGCCAAGGTCCGCCGTGAGAGCTTCGAGCCCGTGGATCTCTTCTACGCCCACGTCGGCGGCATGGACACCTTCGCCAAGGGTCTGAAGATCGCCGCCGCCATTCGCGCCGAGGGCGAGCTGGCCCGCATGGTCAAGGATCGCTACGGCTCCTGGGACTCCGGGATCGGGGCCGAGATCGAGGCCGGCAAGCACGACTTCGCCTCGCTGGAGAAGTATATGCTCGCCAAAGGCGACGTCACGCCCAATGTTAGCGGGCGGCAGGAACTGTTCGAGAACGTGGTGAACCGCTACGTGTTCTGACGATGTCGAGTGACGGTGGTACAATTGCGGCCCGAAAGTCGTTGGCAGACCGCACTGAATGATTACCCTTGGTTCCGTCCAGGCCCGCCACGTGATGCCCCTGAGTTTCTGGGCAGCGCTGCTGGTTGTCTTGGGCGAGTGCTCCCAATACGAGCTGACCCCTCGGAGCGTCTCCGAGAACGCCTCCGCGATGCAACTGGCCAAACACCTCCAGCCGGGCGATCTGGCGCTCTTGGACCGCGGCTTCTGGAGCTACGGCCTCTTCTGCCAGATCCTCGCCCAAGGGGCGCACCTGGGCATCCGGCTGAAAAAAGATTAAGGGCCTATCCCAAAACTTCCGAAGTCTCCAAGACTTCGGAAGTTTGCGACTGCCCACCGCGGTTTTTGGATAGGCCCTTAGTCCCGGGCCACTGCGGCTCACGCGCCCCTCCGGGGCTGAAGCCAAGGCCAACGTCCTACCGCGGCACACGAGTTCCGATCATTCTTCATCCTCGGAACAGAACGAGCGTCGGTCGGACCCTCGGCCTTTCACCCGCCCACTCGCGACCCCTTTGCCGAACTTTGCCGTGACGGAAGTCTGCCCGTGACCGATCACGACCATCCCAGGTCCGCCACAGCGGGGTTGCCGTACTTGCCGCGGAAGAACCGGCGCACGGCGATCTGCACTTTCTCGGGGACCGTGGGGCGGTACTCGGCGACCGTCCGCTCGACCGTCTCGTGAGCAATCTTGGCCATGCCGGGTGCGCCGCCCGAGTAGCCTCCGCTCAGGTCCACATACGGGCTCTGGAAGAACTCGTTGGATCGCAGCAGTTCGAGCGTCAGCGGGTCGGTGAGGAAATTGCCGCCCGGTCCGACACGGCGGATCGACTCCACGCCGAGACGGAAATCGTCCAGCGTGATGCCTCGCACGACGTACTCGGACATGTCGGCCAGGCCGCACTGCATGACGATCTGCTCGGCGCTCATGCCGTTGGCGTTGTGCAGGCTGCCAAGTCCGCCGATGAGGTTCTGTCCCGCGCCCAGCGAGGCCAGGAGGAAGAGCATTCCCTCGGCCCCATTCTGCACGTCGGGTCGCCAGGTGAGCGTGCCGCCGGCCTCGCCGGCCACGGGCAGGCGGTAGAACCGGCCCATCTGCACGCCGGCCAGCTTGAAAAGGGCCTTTTCCGCGCGGTAGTAGAGGTCGTGTCCGGTCCGCATGTCGGTCGCCGACGGGCCGACCGCGTAGAGCACCGGATGTCCCGGCTTGTATACCTGGGCGACGAGCACCGGCAGCAGGGCCTCGACGTTGGCCGCCAGCACGGTTCCCGCCACCGAATACGGCGACGTGGTGCCGGCCATCGGGCAGACCGTGGAGATGATCGGGTACGATCGCTCCATCGCCATTTTCATGATCTCCACGTTCGGCCCGTGGATCACAAGCGGGCTGGTCACCGCCATGGCCACGCTCAACAGCGGCTCGGCCTGCACGTCCAGTCCGGCGGCTTCCGCGATCACGGCCATGACGTCCATCCACTCTCCGCAGTTTTCCACCGACGAAGGGTAGGCCGACACATGCTTCGTCGTGTGGCAGAGGAAGATCTCCATGGTCTTGAGGTAACAGTCGGGCTCAGGCACGTCGCTGACGGGGTACTGCATGCGCATCATGGCGTCGACGCGAGGGAGCGACTCGCCGAGGATCGTGTTGCGGCGCACGTCCTCCAGCACCGGCCGCCGCAGGCCGAGCCTGTAATCGGCGATGAACGGATCGAGGATCAGAGACAGGTAGTAGCGGTTGTCGCCGCCCACCTGGAGGCGCCGGCCGTTGATCCCCGAGTATACGGCCACCGGCGGCGCAAGGCCCAGAAGCTCGCCGACCAGCGGCGCGGGAAAGCGGACCGTGCCGGAAGTTGCATCCACCTTCGCTCCGGCCCGGGCCAGCTTCGCGAGCGCTTCCTCGTGCGTAATTCGGACACCGATCGTTTCGAGGACTTCGAGGGTCTTTGCGTGAAGGGTCTCGATTTCAGAATCGCTAAGGATCCGAAGGAGCATCTTGCCCACCGTTGGTTTCCTCCGGCTGCTTTTTCGATGGACTGCCTGGACCGTCTTCGCCACTCATCATATCCGCTGGAGGCAGTAAGCTGAAGGTGCGGGGCGCGGCCGATTGACCCCGCGAGGTCCCATGCGATAGGATGCTCCCCATAAGGAGACGCATAGTGATGAACGACCCGGGGGAACCGTTCGCCGATCCCCAAGCCCTGTATCGCCTCGCCAAGCGGCTGATTCCCGGCGGTACGCAGCTCTTGTCGAAGCGCCCGGAGATGTTCGCCCCGGACCAATGGCCCGCGTACTACCGCGAGGCCCGCGGGTGCGAGATCCTCGGGCTCGACGGCCGCAAGTGGCTCGACATGTCGATCATGGGCGTCGGCTCGTGCTTGCTGGGCTACAACGACCCGGACGTAACGGCGGCCGTGATCCGCCGCGTCCAGGCCGGCTCGATGTGTACGCTCAACTGTCCCGAGGAGGTGGATCTGGCCCGACTGCTGCTGGAGATTCACCCTTGGGCCGAGAACGTGCGTTACGCCCGCACCGGCGGCGAGGCGATGGCCGTGGCGGTGCGCATCGCCAGGGCAAGAACCCGGCGTGATCGGGTCGCCTTCTGCGGCTACCACGGCTGGCACGACTGGTATCTGGCGGCAAACCGAGCGCCGGAAGGCTCGACCGATCAGCTCCAGGGACATCTCTTGCCCGGCTTGGACCCGGGCGGGGTGCCGTCGCAACTGTCCGGAACCGCGATCCCTTTCGCGTACAACGACCTGGACCGCCTCAAAACCATCATGGCCGAGCACAGCCGGGATTTGGCCGCCGTGGTCATGGAGCCCACGCGGGCCGTCGATCCCGCGCCGGGATTCCTCGAAGGCGTGCGTGACCTGTGCGATGCCCATGGCACGGTGCTCGTGTTCGACGAGATCACGGCCGGTTGGCGGCTTTGCCTGGGCGGATCGCACCTCCGCTACGGGGCGACGCCCGACGTGGCGGTGTTCGCCAAGGCAATCAGCAATGGACATCCCATGGCGGCCGTCATCGGCCGGGCCGACGTGATGCAGGCCGCTCAGGAGTCGTTCATCTCCAGCACGTATTGGACAGACGGAGTCGGTCCGGCCGCCGCCCTAGCGACGATCCGCAAGATGCAACGAGTCGACGTTCCCGGCCACGTGGCGGCCATGGGGCAGCGATGGCGCGAAGGGCTCGGCGAAGCGGCGCGGCGGCACGGGCTGCCGTTGGTCTTTTCAGGCCATCGGGCGATCACCACGTTCCGTTTCGATCATCCCGACGCCGCGGCCCTGGGCACGCTGCTAACAGTCCGCATGTTAGCGCACGACATCCTGGCCGGCAGCGGTTTTTACGCTTCGCTGGCCCACACCGAGGAGCATGTGGACCGCTACCACGCCGCGGCCGAAGAGATCTTCGCCGAGTTGGCCGAGGCAGCCGCGCGCGGCGACGCGGCCGCGCGGATCGGCGGACCGGTGCGGCACGGGGGCTTCACGCGACTGGCATGAATTCAATGCACGTTGAAGATCGCGGTTTGATTTTCGACTCGGCGCGGCAACCCGCGGCACGGCGCGTGGCCTGTTTCGTCGGTCTCTGCCCGCTGGAAAGCGGCTCGCTGCTGTGCAGCTTCCAGGTCGGATCTCGCAAACACGCGCCGACGGGAACGCTGGGCATTTGCCGGTCCGGCGACGAGGGGCAGACCTGGCATGAAATTCCCCTCGCGTTAGAAACCACGATTGGCGGAGTGCCGGGCTCGCTGGCGGCGGGCGAAATGGTCGAGGTCAATCCAGGCAGGCTACTGCTATTTGCCACATGGTTCGATCGCAGCGACCCGGACCGGCCGCTCTTCGACCCGGAGAGCGAGGGCATCCTCCCCAGCCGGCAGCTTCTGGCCGAGTCGCGCGACGAGGGACGCTCGTGGTGTGCCTGGCGCGAGCTGCCTACGCCGGGGCTTCGCGGCTGCGCGCTCACCGGCCCGGTGCTGCGCTGGCCCGACGGCACGATCGGACTGGCCTTCGAGAGCTACAAAGAGTACGGCGATCCGCAGCCGGGGCGTCACGCCGCGTGGCTGATGATCTCGCGCGACGGGGGCGCGACGTTCGGACCGCCGCTTCTTATCGCACAGCACCCGGAGCACGCGGTCTATTATTGGGATCAACGTCTGGCCACAGGGTCGCGCGCGGGTGAGCTGGTGGCCATGTTCTGGACGCACGACCTGGTCCAGAAGCGCGACCTGCCGGTACACTTTCGCCGGGCTTCGCTGGCGGACTTGGAGCCCATTCCAAAGACTTCCGAAGTCTCGAAGACTTCGGAAGTCTCTCCCATCGTGCCCATGTCCATCCCCGGACAGATCGCCGCACCGTTGATGCTTGACGACGGGCGGCTGTTGGCCTTTGTGGTGGACCGGAACAAGCCGGCCACGATGACGCTTTGGCAATCCCCGGACGGCGGTCTTAAGTGGCCGCAGCACGAGGCCCTGACGATCTACACGCACGACGAGCGGGCCGCCCTGTCGCAAACCGCCGGCCCGATCGACTTCAAGCAGTACTGGGAAGACATGGGCAAGTGGAGCTTCGGCCACCCCGCGATCCGCCAGCTCGGACCCGGCCGCGTGCTCCTGGCCTGGTACGCCGGCACGCCGGACTCGATGAGCGTGCATTGGGCACGAGTCCGCGTTGGGTAACGATCGCGTGGCACGCTCTGAGGCTTTGCGAAGGGCGTGGTTGGGGGTCGACGCCGCAAAACCACGCCCGTCGAAGACTCCAGGTGTGCCTCGACCCGCATGGGGTAACGATCGCGTGGCACTCTCTGAGGCTTTGCGAAGGGCGTGGTTGGGAGCGACGCCGCAAGACCACACCCGTCGAAGACTCCGCGGTGCGTGCCACGATGCCCGCACCCAGGACAGCTCACTGTAATCAGCAATACTCAACTCTATGACACGCAATATCTACAAGCCTTCCACCAGAAACACCGTCCCGCAGCGATGGCAAAAATTGCTATGGTGCCATTCATACAGCCGGCGTTCTGACCAAGCTTTTTCTTGCTGCCACGCCGCTAACTCGTCCTTGTGCTGCTCTTCGGCGGCTTTCACCTCTTCGTAAGACGGCTTGTTCATTATCATAAGCTGCCTGGGAATCGCAACACTCAGGACGACAATGCCTGTAACAAGGAAACATACGCCCACTGTGTGCTGAGTGACGGAGCCTACAACTATAAGAAAGAAACCGACCATGATAACCAATGTTGCTACCGGACCGACATGGACGACAGGATGGACATACACTGGGGCTGGCGTGTCGAAAGGCTGCGGAGGAGCCATTTTGGAGGCCAAAGCGGTCCGCTGTCTTACCTCAGTTGTAGATGTGCCGACGACTGGAACGACGACATTCGCGTTGCCCGGATCGATAATCGCACCGCTGACTGACTCAGACTTGTACTGCCCGACAATAGTTCCCGACTCGTATATTACGGACACCTTCTGTGTTTCACCACTTCGGCAGTTGGGACAACTGAAATCAGGCTGCCGTGCTGGCGCGAACTGTATCGGCCGCGGCGCATTTCGGTATGCTAAAGCAGATGAGTCGCTACTCTGGTATCTTGGGTCATTGAAATCAGAATATGCTTGTGAGTTCGCTACCGTTGGCTCGCTCGGAATTGGGGTTTCTTCGGTTGAGGCGCGAAACAACCCAGGGATGTCCCTTGCAGGTATCCAGTCGTTTCCGTTTGCCGAGACAGAAGTATACTCCCAAATCGCTCCGTCGCGGGCTAACTGCTTGAGTTTCTCGTATGACATTGGTCCTATGAATTCGCCTCCTGCCGCGACAGACCATGTGCTTGCTTCAATCGAAGGTGGTGGAGGGGCGGTCAGTCTCTTGCCGGACGGCTCAGCCATTCTCGGCGTGCCAAGCATGGCCAGGACATCATCATCCTGCACGGGCATGGCGGAAGGCGATGAAGGGGAAGCAAGTACGGGCGATTCAGCGACCCTACCAGTTTGCGTGAATATTCTGACGGCTTGCCGACAACTCGGGCACGCCACTTCCTTACCTGCGAATCGCTCGGAAACGTGTAGAGTCTGGCCGCACGTCGGACACACTACCTTGATGCTCATGACTTGACCCCGACAGTTTCAAGACGCTACTTCAACCCTACCTCCAACCCAAACACCCACCATCATTGCCGACAGTGTACGACCCTACCCGTAAGCATCGGCGGTGTCAAGACCCCAGACTCCACGAATCCCATGAAAGTCGGACTTGAAACCGTTGGGTTGCTCGCGTTGAGGCTTTGCGAAGGGCGTGGATGGGAGGCGACGCGCCGCAATTCCACTCCCGTGAAAACCGCGGGCGAGCCGCCCGACCGTAGGCACCTTCGGCATTGGCGGGTTCGGATCAGGCACAAGTCCCCCATTCCGACTCCCACGGTCGATGCAAAGGCCAACGGAAAGCCCGCAAGTCGTACTCAAGATCGAGGAACTCCACCCGCTCGCTCAGGAGCTTTAGCAGTTCCCGAGCGAGCCATTCCTTGAACCCGACGATAACGATCCTGAATCCCGCACGCAGACATTCACACAAGGGGTCATAGTAGTCGCCGTCATGAGTCGCAACAATGATCGCCGGGCATGATGTTGGGCCACCCTTGCGCAGGTCGTGAATCTGCGAGAGGATATAGTCGTCCACCGGATCCCCGTCGGGATCCATGTTGTGGTCAGCCTCCCGAGGAGTTCGAACGCGGTACGCAGCAGCGTGAAGGTACCGAAAGAAGGGAAAGCCTTTGCTCCGTTCAGAGTTCCCGTTGACCACAAACTCTGCGGTCACTTCCCCACAACGCTCCTCAATCGTTTGGCGTACCAACTTCCAATCGGGCCGCTGCCCTTGTCGCGGCTTGTGGCGCAGAATCTGGCCAAGCACGCCATCGCAGTTCGGGCCATCGACATAGAAGTGAGGCTTGGGATTCGACGTTCTGGGCATGGCATAGGTAATCATCTGAAAGGCCGTCCTACGGCGTCCCTTGTGCCGAACCAACCAGCCGTCGGGCCGTTCCGTAGAACAGATCGTCGCTCTGCCCGGGCGAAAGCCCCATCCGCCGCGCTGTGCGGGCCATGGCGCGGAGTTGCTCGTAGCGGGTGAAGGTCATGCGCGGGTCGCAGTGCGAGAGGTTGAGCGAGTGGTTCTTCTCGGAGAGGAACGCCCACGCGCGGGCAAACGCGACGTATTTGCCGCGGAGCACACCGACGGGCAGGTCGTCGCTCCCGTACATCACCCGGTCCGGTCCCACCGAATGCAGAAGCGCCTCGATCGCGTCGGACTCGCAGACGCTCGACGTGTCGTACCAGACGTTGGGCCAGCGGCGCAATCGGCTCCCTGCCCGCTCGATCGCCCAGGCCGCGTAGCTCCGCGCACAATGCGCGAGGATCCACTTGACGTTGGCATAACGCCCGGTGAGCCGCTCCAGATCGTCGAGGTTCTCCGGGTCGGCGATCCCCTGCCGCCGGGATAGGTGGAGCATGACGAGCAGGCCGCGGCGGTCGGCAACGGCGATCTGATGCTCGGGCAGGAAATCCTCGATGCGGCACTCCACGGCATCGCCCGTGCGGCTGTAGAAGCGGTACGGCTTGAGGCCCACCATGCCCAGCTCGTCGATCTGCCGCTCGACCGCTTCGGCCGTCATCGACGGCTCGACCAGCATCAGGGCACGGGAGAGGCCTCTGCCCGAGACTTGGGCGGCCGCAAACCGGTTGGCCGCTTCAAGGTCGCACGCCGGCGCGAACGGAAACCCGAAGCAAAGCCGCTCGACCGTTCGCCCGGGCAGGAGTGCCGCGTCGCAGGCGTCGAGCAACTGCCACGTCGACTCCGGCCAGGCGCGTCCGACCATGTCGGCGTACGGCCCGCTATCCTTGGCCGGGTCGGTGTTGAACTCCCAGCGATAGACGTGGGTGTGGACGTCGAACACGCGGTCCGGAACCAGCCAATCCAGCTCTTCGAGCCAGATGCGGCGATCGAGATCGGTCAACTCGAACATCGGCGGCATATCGGCACGAGGCTCAAAAGCGACGCCACGGCGACCAGGGCCACGAGCCCCAGCGGCATGGCCCAGAGGAAGCTGATGCCCTTGGCGCCGGTCAATTCTTCCCAGTAGTTCACACTGGCCACCACCGCAAGTCCGACGGCGGCGCCGGCGATCGTGGCCCAGCCCTTGGCCCAGGGGACGAACACGGCCATGAGAAACAGTCCGAACAGGGGCGCGACCAGGAGGTTGCAGATCTTGAAGGCCAGTTCCAGGAGGTTTCCCTGCACGCCGCCCACGAACAGGCTCAGAAACACCACGACCGCACCCACGAGCACCGATACCGCCCGCACCAGGCGCACTCGCTGAGTCTCGTTCGCCGGCTGTCTGCCGCGGCGGAAACGCTCGATGAAATCGACGGTAATCACCGAACAGGTGGAGTTGACGCCCGAGGAAAGGCTCGACATGGCGGCGGCCAGAATCGCCGCCAGGACCAGCCCTGTGATCCCGTCGGGAAGTCCGAACACGATGAACCGCGGGAAGAGCTGGTCGGCGTCGGTGAGGATCCGCTGGCCGTCGGGCACGTACTCGGGATGGGTCGTAAAATAGGCCAGCAGTGCCAGTCCCAAGAGGCCCAGGAACGACCCGACCAGCACGTCGGTGACAAGCGACGTCAAGAGGACCCACCGCGCGGCCTTGGCGTCGCGCGTGGCCAGGTAGCGCTGGATCGCCATCTGGTCCGAGCCGGAGGTACACAGCCACCAGGTGAACGAAGAAACAATCAGCCCGACCATCGTCAGTCGCACCTTGGGATCGTATCCGAACTCCGGCTCGGGCCAATGCGCGGGCCATTGGGTCGGCCACCATTGCCCGACACCTCCCACGGCCGCGGTCACGACGGCCAGCGTGGCCACGGCCCCGGCCAGCATGATCAGCGTCTGGATGACGTCGGTGAGCACGACCGCGCGGAGCCCGCCCATGCTCGTGTACGCCACGGTAATCGCTCCCAGAATGGCACCTATGTACGGGGCCCACGAGGCCGGCAGCCCGGTGAGCGGCACCAGCACCTTCTCCGTGCAAGTGTAGATGATCACGGCCATCCACAGGAGCCTCAGGACGACGAAAAACACGGCGCCGAGCATGCGCACACCCAGTCCGAGCCGCGCCTCGAGGATCTCGTAGGCGCTGGTGACCTTCAGACGCATGATGAACGGGATGATGAACCACCCCACGACCAGGAAGGTCAACGGATGGGCCGCATACATCAAGAGCACCATCGGGCCGTACTGGATCACCTCGCCGGGCCAGCTCAAGTACGAAATGGTGCTAACCATGGTGGCAAACAGCGAAAGCCCCACGCTGGTCGGCCGCATCTTCCGGGCGCCGAGCAAGTACTCTTCCGAGGTCTCCGTGCGGCGCGAATAGTACCAGCCCACCGCCAGCATCCCGGCGGCGTACAGGGCCATGACGGCCCAATCCAGAGGCACGGGCCGGTGGGGGAAGCGGCGCCCGATCCGGAGCACGGCGTTGGCCGCCGCCGATCGCAGGTCCGCGTCCGGCGAGTCGAGCAGCCGCTCCAACAGCGGCGACTTTTCCTCTCCGCCGATTTGTGCGAGTGTCTCGCAGGCCTGGTACTGCTCCGACGGGTTGCCGCGTTGGGCATACTCCGCGAGTTGCCGCTTGAGTTCCTCGGCCTGATCGGGCGGAGCGTGGACCGCGGCCGTGGCGATCAGCAAGACGCGGTTCTCGGTGATCGACTCGCGGCCGGCCGCCGCAAGGATCGCTTCCCGCACCTCGGGCGCGATCGGCGGAAGATGCCGCAGCGCGTAGGCCGTCGCGGCACGGGTCGCCTGGTCGGGAGAAGCCAATAATTCAGCCACCCACTCGGCCCCTCCCGCGAGGCCGGAATTGGCCAGCACCCATCGTGCGTAGGCGGCCATCGGCCCCACGTCGCCCGCTGCCGCATCGAACAACACGCGGTCGGCCGGGTCGCGCGGCGCCGTTCTATCGCGATTGAGCGCTATGCGGTAACTGAGCTTGGCCAGCGACTCGACGGCGTGCAAGCGGTCAGTGGCTGCCAAGTCGTCCAGCGCGCCGCGGATGTGTGCCGTCCACTCGGCTCGCTTGTTCTCCTGCGGTGCCGCCCGCGCCAGCACGCGCCAGATGCCGATGCGGTACTGCGGCTCTCGCCCAAATGCCTCCAGCTCGCGCAGGAACGCCTCCTCCACGCCCTGCGCATGGTCCAAACGGATCAAGTACTCGGCGGCGTGGACCTTCACCCAGCGCTGCTGCGTCTGGAGCGAGTGACGGAGCGTCGCGACCGCCTTATCGCGCAGCTCGGCGCCGATCGGAGAAACCGGCGGATCAGCGCCCAGGGCCCCGGGCCGGGCCGGACCCAAGAGCAACCAGCCGATCGCCAGCGCGCGGAGCCAGTCCCCTTTTCCACGCTGCCCGGTTACAGTCTGAGTCACTTCGAGTCGCCCAGCTTCTTGATGTAGATGTTCTTCCAGCGGACCGAGAAAGGCCCTCGCTTGCCGACGCCGTGTACTTGCAGGCCGACGAGACCCTCGGGGTTGTCGGCATAGCGTTTCTCATCGTACATCAAATCGGCGATCTTGTGGCCGTTGATCCAGGTCTCGATGTGCCGGCCGACGGCCCGGACGCGGTACTGGTTCCACTGGCCGTTCTTGAACTGGTTGTGCTCGCTGACCGACTTGTCCTTGGAGTCTGGCTCGGGCGACTGCCACCCGCCGGCGGCTTCCCCGTAGATGAAGCCGGACTGGCCGGGGCCGGCCTCGATCTCGACCTGCGGGCCGTACACTCGACCGCCGTACTTGTCGCCCTTGAGCTTCGAACGGAGCTGCACGCCGGAGTTCAGTTCGTTGTTGTCCAGCCGCACGTCGAACGAGAGCTCGAAGTGGCGGAACGTTTCCTTGCCGACAAGGAACGTGTTGGGGCTTTCTTCGGCCGTAGTGCCGACGATCGCGCCGTCGTCAACCTTGTACGTGGCGAAGCCGCTCTTGACCGACCAGCCGTTGAGCGTCTTGCCGTCGAACAGGCATTGCCAGCCCACGGCCTTCTGCTCGGGGGTAAGACACACGAGGCTGCCGTCTTCCTGGGCCACGATCAACCGGCCGCCCGCGGCGATCATGCCGTCGAACACCGGCGGGTGGTCCAGAGCACGCTCGGCGAGCGTCTTGCCGTCCTTGGCCGATACGCTCACCAGCCGTGCCCCGCGCCGTGCCTCGAAGACCGCGTAGGGGTCGGCGGAGTCGAACACGTCGGGCGGGCCGGCGGCGAACAACGTGTCACCCGCCTTCACCAACGCGCGGACGCGGACCGGCAGATACAGCGTCCACAGCGGCGGCTCGGCCCGCGTGTAGCCGATCATCTTGTCCAGGCCGAAGGCCTCGCTGTCGAGCGTCCGCAGGCCCCTGGAGGCCTGGAAATCGGACTGCGGCAGCCAGGCCACCGGCTTCCGCGCCCCCTTGTCGCCCACGATCTGCGGCTCGTTGCCGTTGCGGTCGGCAAACAGCAGGTAGCCTTCCTTGCCCGGAAAGAACATGGGGCTGTGTACGTTGCGACGATAGAACGGGTGGACGGCGTACGTGTTCTCGGCATCGACCACCAGGAGCTGTCCGCTTTTGGGCGCCTGGTTGGCCAGTTGGAAGCCGGGCCAGCGCTGGGCGTACATCCAGAAGGTCCGATTATACCACGAGCCGTCCAGCAGCCCCGCCGTGGCGAAAACGTGCAGCCCGACGTCGCATTCCCCCATGCGGGAGAGCACCTCGGGCGACCGCTCCTTCAAGGCCGGCGTGAGGCATTTCTGCCGCATGTAGATGGCGTCGCCCTCGCTGACCAGGATGTCGGAGTTCGCGCCGCGGATGAAGAACGAAATGTCGCGAGGGACCGTTCTTCCGCCATCGGGAAAGGGGCCGGAAAGCGTGGTCTGGTACACGATGCGTCCCGACGTAGGATCGAGCCCCCAGAGGCGAATGCCCCCGTCGAGATACGTCGAGCGCCCCGCGGCAACGTAGGCAATCCCCTCGCGGACCAGCACGCTGCCATGCACCGGCCAAGCCGACTCGAGTTGATCGAAGCAGGCGATCCGGCGGTCGCACGGCGCCGCCAGGAACCGCCAGACGAGCGTCCCGTCGTCCGATCGCAGGCAGTAGACCCAGCCGTCGGCGCTCCCGAAGAGCACCAGACCCACGTGGTTGTACACAGTCGGGGGCGAATCAATCCGCCCGGCGGCGACGAACGTCCACAGCGGCCGGCCGGTGCTCAGTTCCAGGGCGTGCAGCGTATGGGCGTCGCGTGCGGCGACGTACACCTGGCCGCCGGCCGCCACGGGCGGTGTGAGCACGCCCCCGATCTTCGCCCGCCAGCCGTCGGCTAGCCGGCTGCCGACCGTGCCCGGCGTCGAGCCGTGCCTGGCCGCATCGTGGCGGAAGGTGGGCCACTCGTCATCCCGCGCGGCGGCGATGGAACGTTGGGACGCCTTGCCCTGCACCGCGGCATACGCCGGCCCGTGAACCAGCCGCGCGTCGTCGGGCACCGGTCGCAGCGGCGCGGCCGGTGCGGGCCCAATGGCCTTCATCCCCAGAAGCTTGGCGCCCGGCTGGCAAAAGCACTGGTCGGGCGGGACGTACAGCATCCCGTTAGCCGGCATGAAGCCCAGGCGGCAGGCGCCTCGCACAAAGTTGTTCTGCGAGTGGTCGCCCCCTTCGAGATCGACGAATTCTGCTCCTTCCATGCTGGCGATCACGTAACGCGCCGTGGCCTTGTTGCGGTAGCAGCGGTGGTGGTGTTCCGGACTGAGAAGGTTGGCGGCATAGACGCGTTTTCGCTCCTCGCCGGTCTTCAGGTCGTAGCCGATGGCCAGCGCATTGACTCCTTTGCCAATGGAAAAAGTGTCAGGAACCTTTTCCGGCGAGTCGGTGGCCGCCACCCCCGGCCAGACCACACCGTTAATGACGAACAGATCCTGATCCCCCAGGCCCATGCTTGCCGGGATGTCCTTCTGCCACAGCCGCTTGCCCGTCGCGCCGTCGAGCGATTCCAGCGTCCTCGGGCCCCGCAGCAGGACCAGCCCGCCGTGGGCCACCAGCGTCCGGACGTTGTCGGCGGACTGGGCGCTCCACAACTCCTTGCCCGTGGCGAGATCTCGCGCGGTTAGGACCCGGAATGCCTTGTGCAGCACGCGCCTCCCATCGACGGCCAAGGACAGATCTTGCACCGGCGCAATCGGATGTCGCCATAGCACCTCTCCGGTGGCGCCGCGTATGGCCGTCAAGGTCCCCGCCGCCAAAGATTCACCTGCTTTCTTCCCCTTTCCCTTGCCTTTCGCCTTGCCGTCGCGCGCTAGCATGCTCGCTGGGCTGCCCGCGTGGGAATAGACGACCACGATACGATCGGCGGCGACGATCTGCCGGACCGGCGCCGTCTCTTCCACGGTGGCCAAGGTCTTGCCGGTAGCGGCGTCGAGGATCGACAACCCGGCTCGGTAGCCGAGCGTGGCGTAGAGCCGGTCGCCGTCAACCACCAGGCGGCGCTGGTTCTCGTTGGGCACCACGGTGCGTCCGCCGGGGATCGTGGTCCAATCCGTGTTGCCGAACCTGTCGGAGGCCCATTGCGGCCATCCCCACGATGGAAGCGGCCGCCGCCAGAGCAGCTTGCCGTTGAAGGCGTCGCGGCAGAGGATCGCCCAGCGTTCGGGCAGTCGCTGATCGGTGATGCCGATGAGGCCTTCATCGAGGATGTAGAACATCCGACCGCTGCCGCAGACCATGGCCTGGAAGCCGGAAGGCGTTTCGTGGCTTCTCAGCCAAAGCGGTCCCGCCATCCACTGGAGCGAGCGCGGTGGGCCGACGCGCGTGTCGTCGGCCACGGCGTTGTTGCCCGCATCGTGCAGGAAATGCGTCCACTCGTCGATCTCGTGGGAACGCGTTTTGACCGTTTTTTCCCACTGCCCGCCTTGCTTGAGATAGGCCGCGCCGCCGGGGACCAGCACGCGCAAGAGCTCGGCCTGGGGCACCGTCCCGGGGTCTTCCGACACGATCAGGTTCACCAGATTGTCGGCGTAGGGCAGCCACGGATGCGGCCACTGCTCCACCGACACCGGCCCGTACACGCCCAGGGCGCGCAGGCGCCGCCGCGCGGTCTCGACGTTCGCCGCTTCCTTGTCCAAGCCGTGGACCAGGTAGCGCTCGTCGGCCCGCAGGGCCGCCGTGAGCCGGCCGTCGCCGCAGCCAAGGTGTACCACCACACCACCTTGCACGCCGCAAGTTCCCAGGGCCTGTCGAGCCAGTTCCGGATCAGCGGCCAAACCGGACGCCGCTGCCCCCAGCATTGCGATGACTCCCGTCCCCAGACCTGTCGCAATAAGAACTACCGCTCTCCGGAATGTCATCATCCTCGTCCCCCTACCAAAGCGATTCGCTCGTACCAACAGAATATCAGCGATGGCCCCCTTTCTAGTCCCTGCGAGCGAACTTGCCAAGGCCCGCGATCTTCCCCAGGTGGGTTATCCCGTGCCTGGATTCCCCGTTGAGCACGATTCCCGTCCCCTTGCACCATGGTTCCTGCTACAATAGCAATATGCAGCCCGCACTCGAGAAGACGCACATCGAACTGACCCCCGGCACTTGCGGGGGACGACCGCGGATTGCCGGGCACCGCATCCGGGTCCAGGATGTCGTGATTTGGACCGAACAGGGGCAGTGCCCGGACCAGATCGTGGCCGACTTCCCCCAACTCTCACTGGCCGACGTGTACGCCGCGCTGGCCTACTATCACGACCACCGGAAGGAAATCGATCGGCAGATCCGCGAAGACGATGAGTTCGTCGAGCGGATGAGAGCCCAAACCGGTCCCGGCCTCCTCGACCAGCTCCGATCAGGGGCCCGCCGTGCTGATTCGCTACCATCTTGACGAGCACGTGGACTCTGCCGTGGCAGCGGGGCTCCGCCAGCGCGGCATCGATGTCACCACCACGGTTGAAGCTGGCCTTATGGGTGCAACTGACGAAGACCAGCTCGCTTTCGCTGCGGCCAACGGAAGAGTCTGCGTCACCCGCGACCCCGACTTCCTCGTGTTGCACAACCGAGGCATAACCCATGCCGGCATCGCCTACTGGCACCCAAAGCGACGCAGTGTCGGACAGATCGTACTCGACCTGACACTCCTCTGGAGATTGGCAACGGCAGAAGGAATGCGAGGTCGAGTTGAATACCTCTGACTGCCACGCCGTCGGGCTTTTCACGCCGATTCGTCAGTCTCATCTTCTGACCGTAAGATACGCCAAGGGCACGGCAACAAGGCAAAGGAACAGTCCGCTGCCCAGTCCGGCCAAAGCGCCATACCCAAGCCCACGGGTCGCCTCGACGTGGTTTAGGTAGAGCGCCTGGGCTGCCACGCCGCAGGCTGCGGCGAACAGCACGCCCTTGGGAAAGATGCGGAGGACCAACCACTTCTTGCCCCGAAACAGCCGCCTGAACAACAGCCCCGCAATGCCGCCCAGCACCGCCCCGAGCAGCGCCACCGCCATAATGCCGAAGAATGCCCCGTGGACAGCGCCGCTAATCAGCCCGACGACGCCCGCAAGGCCTCTCCGGAATCGGGGCGCGATGAGGGGCATGTCCTTGTGGGCAGACGCTGCCTGGGCGAGCGCCGCGAGCACGCCCCACAAGCCGCCCCCGATGCACGCCGCCCACCTTGCCCAAGGCATGACGGCGACAGCCGACCCCACGACGGCGCCATAGGAAACAGCGAAGGCAACGACCTCCAGCAGCAATGTCAGACTGCGCCAGCCTGGCTCCTTTAGGACGAGCCAAAACCCGTGGGCCTCTTCAACGTCCTCGTCGTCTTCTTCCTCGCCATCGTCGTCAGAATCGCCCGCCAACTCGCCGGAGAACCAGCAGCGGTAATCCCTCACAAGCCGGGAGTTGCGATCCGCGAACCACAACTCCAATTCCGCCAGGGGAAGTTCCCGCCTGCTATCGCCCTCCAGGACTTCGCAAAGAATCCCATCCTCTTCGTCAGGCGGTTCGTCCTCCACCAAGGCCACGACTTTGAGGCGAGGGTCGCCAACCTCGCTTTCCGCATCGGCATGGATCGCGCGGAAAGGGAACCCAAGCCGCTTCGACAGGTACTTGCGGTAGACGAGCAGCGTTTCCTCGTCCACCTTCGGCAGGGAATCATCGCTGGTCAGCCCGAAGATCATCCGCACCCGGTCTTCTTGGTTGCCGGTGGAAAGCGGCCTCGGCCTGATTTCGGTGGGCTGCTGAATGGAAAGCGGTCCGCCAGGATCGGGCTGCAGGTCCTCGTCCGCCAGCCAGTATTCTTCCAGGACCATGCCGTCCCGATCGCAACGTTCCTTGCAGATCGGGTGGATGCTCGCCAGGGTTTCCCGGCTCCAGCGAACGGTGTACACCGCGTCCGGGAGAACCTCGCGAATCGTCCCGGCCCAGCCGCCGAGGGGGATGTCCGGGTACTCCACGTCCATGAATCCCTGCTTGACCCGGACTCGATCTCCGACCTGGAACCTGGACGCGACAGGCGGCCTTTTTTTCTTCTTTCGCTTCCGCTTCGGCACGGACTTCGCCCTCCGTGGATGAATGTGTCACACGAGCATTGTCCACCTGGGAAAGGAGAACGACAAGAGGCCGGGAGCGAGGAAGAGGTGACAAGGTGAAGAGGTGACAAGGTGAAGAGGTGACAAGGTGAAGAGGTGCGAAAACGACAAGGAGCTGGCAGGAGGCCGACAGCGAGAGCCGACCTGGCACGATAAAGGCCCCACCGACCCCGCGTCGGTGGAAACGAGGTTTGGCAACTACAGGGACCGATCACCAAAGGGGTTTGGGCCTCGGTAGTTGCCAAACGTCGTTCCCACGGGCACGGGGCCGGTGGGGAAGGGGAACCGTCATCGTCTCAGCGCGCCGCTTCGCATTCCATGACCTTCTTATGGTCGAACTCGTCCGTGAGAAGCCCCTCTTCAAAGAGGGCCTTGATCTGGCGCAATCGTCCGGCGACCTGTTGCTTGGTGAACTTGGGTTTCGCCGCCGCGTCGCCCGATGCGACCGTGGCCGTCGTCGCAACCGCGGAGGGCGGAAACTCGCGTCGGACGCGTTTCGGCGGAGGCTCGTAGGAGGGGTCGAAGACCAGCACCTTCATCTCTTCGGCGGGCACGAGATGCCGCCACAAGAATGCCTGCATCCGATCTTCCACCGGCACGGCCGCATGGACTACGTCTTGGCCGTCGATCGTCGCGCGGCCCACCACGGACAAATTGACGGGTTGCTTGGTGGCCCTCAGGTCGGTTCTCAGTCCGAGCCGCGCCACTTCCGGGGTTCCCGACTGCTTGGGAGGAGACGACTTGACGGGATATCCCGAGAAGCCCGCGGGCAGGTCTTTGAAGCTCACTTGGATGGGACCGGTGAACCCGTCCTTCCGGATCACGTGGACGTTGGCACCGCCGTTGCCTTTGCTGCGCATCGCCCCGCTCGACGGCACGACGCGGAGCGCGAAGTCGGGCCGCGGCGCGCTGAGGCGCAGACGGTAGGCATACTCTTCGCCGCCGTTGCGCGCGGTGTCGCCCAGGTACACGTAGTAGGTTCCGTCCGCGGGCAACTTGACTGAGAGGTAGGAATCGGCGTCGTGCGTGTTGACCCCTGCCGTCGGGTCTTCGCGGTCGTCGTTGAAGGCCAGCACCTTGCCGACCGCATCGGTGAGCTTGAGCACGCTGTCCAGCGGGGACTCCAGCCGGCGCGCCGAAACCTCCGCAACGATCGTGTCGCCCTCGCGGCCGGCGACTTGGAACACGTCCCAGTCGTCCGGACGATTCATGCGCCCGTTGACGATTGCCGGGAGCTTCACCTTCTGGGCGCGTGCCGGGTCGTTGTTGGGTTCCTTGTCGAGGCATTCCGGCAGCGTGTCCAGGACGAAAGGCACGCGGTTGGAAACCAGTCCCTCGTTCGACGCCGCGACCAGGTAGGTTCCCGGCTCCGCGTCGGGCGCGGGCAGCGTCAGCTCGGCGGTCTGGAGGTTCCAGCCTTTCATGTCGATGGTCGCCGGCGCGCCCACCCGGCCGCCCAACGGGAAGATGCTCGTCACGAACGGCAGCTCGCCGATGGTGACGCGATAGACGAAATCCTCGCGGCCGCGGTAGATGGCGTCGGTGACATTGAGCACGTATTCGCCGTCCTTGGGCACTTCAAAAAAGATAATCGGATCGGGCTTGAAACGGTAGTCGTCGTTATACGCCAACTCCTTCCCATTGCCGTCGCACAGGGCCAGCACGGGCTGAAACCAGCCGGGCACGGCGTCGGCAATATACGGGACCAACTGCCGCGCCTGGGCCGAGATCACCAGGCGTTGACCCTTGCGGGCCTCGAAACGGTAGCGGTTCACCTCGCCGGAAGCGATCTGGCCGTTCATGGTGCACGGCACCGTGATGCGAGCCTCCACCTCGTCGTCCGGTCGCTTGCGCAGGGCGAGCTCCTCCTTGCCGAGCACCTGAAAATCGGCGGTGCGCATCGGCTTTCTGGAGACTTCGGGCGTTTGTCCGACGTGGAAGACCAGCGGGTTCGACACGCCGCGCGACGTGGCCAGGGTCAGCTCGCGCTGGCCGGGCTCGGCGTCGGAAGCGACCGTGACCTCGACAAGGACCATGTTGGAGATCGAAGCGCAGGCCGGCCTGTTGACGTACTCGGCCATTCGGTACTCGATCTTCGAGATCAGCTTGAGCGCGGCCTCATCCTTTCCCCCCGCCGGAGTCTTCCCGGAGGCCGTCGGCGATGCCGTCATCGAACTTTCC
>CAYTJV010000076.1:0-1040 GCA_964438165.1 uncultured Planctomycetaceae bacterium
ACTTCTGCTGGGGCACAACCGACCGGCCGGAAACGCTCGGCTCGCTGGTCCGCGCGGCGCTGGCCTGCCACGACATTGCGGTCGGGCTGGGCACGCCCTTCATCAGCGGCAAGGACAGCCTGAACAACGAGTTCCGGCCCGTGGGCAGCGAGCCGATCTCCATCCCGCCGTCGCTCTTGATCAGTGCCTTGGGCCAGGTGGACGACGTGAGCCGGTGCGTGACGATGGACCTCAAGGAAGCGGGCAACGCACTGTACCTCGTCGGTCTGACCCACGACGAGCTCGGCGGCTCCCATTTCGCCTTGGTCGAAGGGCTCACCGGCGGCCACGTTCCCAAGGTGGACGCCGCCCGGGCCAAACAGATATTCAAGGCGATGCACCAGGCCATCGACGACGGCCTGGTCCGGGCTTGCCACGACCTGAGCGAAGGCGGACTGGCGGTCGCGGCCGCCGAAATGGCCTTTGCGGGCGGACTGGGCGCGACGATTGTGCTGGAGCTTGTGCCGTCGGACGACGGCGCCAACGATCCCCGCGTGCTCCTGTTTTCCGAGTCGAACACGCGGTTTCTGGTCGAAGTCAGGCCGAACCTGGCCACGCGGTTTGAGAGCTGCCTGCAAGGAATTCCTCAAGCAAAGATCGGCAACGTAACCGACTCCGGCCGACTGGAAATCACACACGCCGGCACAAGCGTCGTCGCGGCCGATATCGATGCCCTGAAAGAAGCCTGGCAGAAACCGCTGCGATGGTGATTGCGAAGCAGCAGCAACCCTAACCTACCCCAAAGTCCCCACCGACCCCGCGTCGGTGGAAACGGGTTTGGCGACTACGTGAGAGGAGAACAATCCAATAAAGTCCCCGCCGACCCCGCGTCGGTGGAAACGGGTTTGATGACTACCGTGGCCGCCGTAGTTGCCAAACCCATTTCCACCGGCACAGGGCCGGTGGGGAAAAGCGAACGTTGGCCATGACGAAAGCTGATACCATATGGCCGCCGTAGTTGCCAAACCCATTTCCACCGGCACAGGGCCGGTGGGGAAAAG
>CAYTJV010000076.1:1140-18848 GCA_964438165.1 uncultured Planctomycetaceae bacterium
CATATGGCCGCCGTAGTTGCCAAACCCATTTCCACCGGCACAGGGCCGGTGGGGAGAATGATAACCGTCAACGTCTAAATCTGACGGGGAACGGGCGGAAAACCGCTTTGTGCTCGTCATGGACCATTCACCACTAACCACCGGCCCCTAACCCCTGCCCCCATGCACGCCCCACCGCGAGTCCTGATCCTTCGAGCCCCCGGGACGAATTGCGACGTCGAGACCGCCTACGCCTTCGAGCGGGCAGGCGGGAAGGCGGAGCGATGGCACATCAATCGCCTCTTGGAGGGCCCCAGGCTGCTCACGGATTTTCAGATCCTCTGCATTCCCGGCGGGTTCAGCTATGGCGACGACGTGGCCGCGGGAAAGATCCTCGCCAACCAGATCCAGCACCACCTGGCCGACGACCTCCGGCAGTTCAAGGCGGCCGGCAAGCTCGTTCTGGGCATCTGCAACGGCTTCCAGGTGCTGATTAAGTCCGGGCTCTTATTGGATAACGACCCGAACCTGGGGCCTCCTGCGACGCTCACGTGGAACGATTCCGGGCGGTTCGAGGACCGCTGGATACGGCTGAGCGTCCAGGGCTCGAAATGCGTGTTCCTCGAAGGGATTGACTCGATGCTGCTGCCGGTGGCTCATGCCGAAGGGAAATTCGTCCCCCGCGACGCCATCGTGCTGGAGGCCCTGGCACGCGAGGGCCAGCTTGTGCTGAAGTACCGGCAGCTTTGCGGCGAGGACGGCGCCGGGGTGCCCTATCCCGACAATCCCAACGGCTCGATCGCCGACACGGCGGGGGTGTGCGATACGACGGGCCGGGTCTTTGGGCTGATGCCTCACCCCGAGCGGCACATCGACCCCACCCAGCACCCCCGCTGGACCCGAGGCGAGGCCCGCGACCCCGGCGACGGCTTCAAGGTCTTCCGCAACGCCGTCGACTACTTCGCGTAGTGTCGTTTTCTCGTCTTGTTTCGCATTTGCTGTAACCTTCCGGGGTCCCGTGGCATCGGTCTGTTAGGCGGCCGACCAGTGCGGCAGCAGCCCGACAAACGAACCGAACGAGGAGGACCGATGACATGACGTCTTTTTGGCAAAGGAACTGGACGGCGATGGGGGGGATAGCCCTGCTCTTGCTGGCCGGAGGGATTTCGTTATGTATGGCTCATTCCAATAGTTTTGCGACAACCGAGACGAAAAAGACACCGCTTTCTCCGCCCCTTTCTGCCAAACGAGTGATGCAAAACTATTGGAATGGGCCATACATGGACGCCCGGCTGCTTCCTCAGCGCCGCCCCAAAACCACCACCCACCCTGACAAAACAACGTCTTGGAGAACCAACCATGCTACGCGCCGCAACTGGCACTCCAATACCGCGTGGACTCCATTCCGCGGCTGATGGTGTTCAAGGGCGGCCGGGCGGTTGCCCAGCACTCGGGGGTCGCCGGCAAGGCCTACCTCAACGTCTTGCTGAGTCGATAGAAGCGTCAGACTGGCACCTTGACCACCGGTGTGCCGCGGTCGGCCAGCGCCTTCTCGATGCGTTTGGCCTGCTCGTCGCTGAGGCGCCAGCCGGCGGCCTGGGCCGTGTCGCGAAGCTGCTCGGGGCGCTTGGCGCCGCAGAGGGCCGCGGTAATGCCGGGCTGATGGATCGTCCAATGGATCACCAACTGCGCCACCGTGTGGCCCGACAGGGCGGCGATCGAGCGCAGCACGTCGACGAAGTCGAGGTTCCTTTGATACTCTTCGCCCTGGAACATCGGGTACTTGCGGCGGCTGTCGTTGGCGAAGGTTTGATCGCGGCGGAGCTTGCCGGCCAGCAGGCCCTTCAAGAGTGGCCAGTAAACCAGTACGGCCACGCCGTGGCGGCGGCACCAGGGGAGCGTGTCGGCCTCGATCTGGCGCTGGAGCATGTTGTACGGCGGCTGGTACGCGGCCGGCGGGCACACGGCCGCGAATTCCTCCAACTGCGCCACGTTGAGGTTCGACGCCCCCACGCTCCGCGTCTTGCCCTCTTCCATCAGCTTTCCTAACGCAGCCGCCGATTCGGCCACGGGGGTCTTGGGGTCGGGAGCATGGAGATAGAGAAGATCCACATAGTCGGTGCCCAACCGCCGCAAGCTCTCTTCACACTCGCGCCGCAAGGCGGCTGGCGAGGCGTCGTGCGCCTGATTGCCCTCGCGATCCCAGTGCAGCCCACCCTTGGTGGCGATGACCATCCGGTGCCGCCGCGCGCCGAGGGCCCGGCCAATCAGCCGTTCGCTCTCGCCGTCGCGGCCGTAGCAGAAGGCCGTGTCGATATGGTTGATTCCCAAATCGAAACACGCCTCGATGGTAGCGATGCTCTCGGCGTCGTTCGTCCCGGGACTGGTCAATCCGGCGATCGGCCAGCAGCCGAAGGCGATGGGAGAAACGAGAATCCCGGTGTTGCCTAGTGGACGGAGTTCCATGGCAGTCCTTGCTCGTTCAAGTCAGACGCCGCGCAAACCATGGAGTGTATTATTCCGGACTCAGGGCGGCAAGACGCGTATAACGCCTTCCCTGGAGCCAACTCGGTTCCTTCACGGCGAAGGCGCTTCTTGAGAGGCGGGCGGCTCGGAGGATTCCGTCACAACCCGGCCCCGTTTGCGGACCGCCTCCTTGAGGATGTACTCGATCTGCCCGTTGACGCTGCGAAACTCCTGCTGGGCCCAGGCTTCGACGGCCTCGTAGAGCTGCGGGCTGATGCGGAGCAGAAAACTCTTGCGCGATTTCATGGAGCAGCTTTCAGCTTTTAGCTATCAGCTTTTCAGTTTTCAGCTATCCGCCTTTAGCTATCAGCGATCAGCAGATGGCATCTGACACCAGTGGCTGAAAGCTGAGAGCTAAAAGCTGTTAGTTTAGCCCGGGTTTTCGGGCCGCGCTACGTGTACAGCGTCCCCGCGTTGATCACCGGCTGGGCCTCGCGCTCGCCGCACAAAACGACTAACAGGTTGCTGACCATGGTGGCCTTGCGCTCCTCGTCGAGCTGGACCACGCCGTTTTCCGTGAGGTCCTTCAAGGCCATTTGGACCATGCTCACGGCGCCGTGGACGATCTTCTGCCGCGCGGCGATGATCGCTTCGGCTTGCTGGCGGCGGAGCATCACGCCGGCGATCTCGGGCGCGTAGGCGAGGTGCGTGAGCCGGGCCTCCTCGATCACCACGCCGGCCTTGGCCACCCGCTCCTGCAACTCCTTCCGCAGCGCGCCGGCCACTTCGTCCATCCCGCTGCGGAGCGTGATCTCCTGGCTCTCCTCGTCGGAACCGTGATCGTAGGCGTAGGCGCTGGCCACGTGCCGCACGGCGGACTCGCTCTGGATCTTCACGTATTTCTCGTACTGCTGCACGTCGAACACGGCCTGGGCGGTATCTTCCACGCGCCACACCACGACCGCGGCGATCTCGACCGGATTGCCCCGCTTGTCGTTCACCTTGAGCCGCTCCCCTTCGAGATTCCTTGCCCGAAGGGAGATCCTCAGCTTGGTATTCAGCGGGTTCGTCCAGTGCCAGCCGGCCGTGCGCGCGGTGCCGCGATACTCGCCGAACAGGATCAGCACCCTGGCCTCGTTAGGCTCCAGGCTGAAGAACCCGAAACAGACGAATACGCCGAACCCGACCACCAACAGACTCCCAAAGAGCAGATAGAAGTTGGGCAACTGGTGCAGTCGTTCGGCCTGCACCGTCCCGAGTAAGAACCAAACGAACATCGCGATCCCGGCGGCGAAGATGGCGATCGGCGCCACCAGCATCCCCCACCCGCTGTACACCCGAGTTGACTTCTCCCGATTCATGTGCTGTCCTCCCATACAAGGCAAGGGGCGTTTTCAATATCTGAATGATATCATATAGATATCGCGTGTCAAGCAGGCGTCGGAAAAACGACGTAACTGGTTGGCGAGAATAGCCTTAAGAATGATGGCGCTCACCTGGTCGCGTCTCTCCGAGAAGCGAAAGCGCGCGTTGTGCGCGGGTCTCCTACGCGCTGTGCGCGGGTCTCCTACGCGCTGTGCGCGGGTCTCCCGACCCCGCACACGCGCTGTGCGCGGGTCTCCCGACCCCGCACATCTTTCGACCGAAGGTCTCCAGTTGGGGAATCGGTGGGGAATCGGGGTCAGGCCGGGATTAGCTCTACAGCAAGACTTCGGCATCCTCGCCACTACATGTTGTGTTCTTACGCAGTCGGTCGGCACAACATCTTGTGGCATCTACGCGGAAGTCTTGCTGTAGAGCTACTCCACAAAACCGATGTCGGCAATAATACGATTCCATGCGCTACCTCGATCTGACGCTCCCCACGCCGGCCGAAAATCTCGCGCTGGACGAAGCACTTCTCGACGAGGCCGAAACCGCGCGCGAGCCGATGGAAACGCTCCGGTTTTGGGAGTCCACCGAGCTGGCGGTGATCGTGGGCCGGTCGTCGAAGATCCCGCACGAGGTGCAGGTCGAGATCTGCCGGCGCGAGGGGATTCCCGTTCTGCGGCGAGCCAGCGGCGGGGCGGCCGTGGTGATCGGGCCCGGCTGCTTGATGTACGCGCTGGTGCTCAACCTCGCCCAGCGGCCAGCCCTGCGCGCGGTCGACCAAGCGCACCGGCTCGTGCTCGGGACGCTCGCCCGCGCGCTGAGGGCCCTGGCGCCGGAGGTGCGATGCCGAGGGATCAGCGACCTGGTCGTGGGCGGCCAGAAGTTCTCCGGCAACAGCCTCCGCTTGAAGCGTGAGAATCTCCTCTACCACGGCACGATTCTCTACGGTTTCCCCGTGGAATGGATCGACCGGTACCTGGCCATGCCGCCCCGCCAGCCCGACTACCGCAACGGCCGGCCGCACGGCCAGTTCGTGGCGAACCTCCCCCTGCCGGCGCCAGCCATCCGCGAGGCGATCCGGACGGCCTGGGCAGCCACCGATCCCTGTGCGGCGTGGCCCCGTACACGCACCGAGCAGCTTGCGGCCGAGCGTTATGGAAACGGCGAGGACTAAACGTATCGCACGTGGCCGTTCCCCTCTGGAGTGCGGCGACTTGTCGCCGCTTTTCCTTGACGGTCCAAACGGCCGCCTCGCGGAAAAAAGAAAGCGGCGACAAGTCGCCGCACTCCAAAGCCGGCTCTACCACCGCCCGCGCTGGTGCGGTAAAGTGGTGTTTGCGTCCCTGAGCTACGTCCAACTCGGTGCCCCCAACTGCCGTCTGCCCACTGCCTACTTCCTCATGTCCACGCTCGTTGTACGACCGATTTCCACGCGGCGGGAAAAGAGGCAATTCCTCGAACTGCCTTGGACGCTCTATCGGAGCGACCCGAACTGGATCCCGCCGCTGAGGATGGACCAGAAAGAGCTGGTCGGCTACCGCTATCATCCGTTTTACGAGCGGAACCGGATTCAGACGTTCCTGGCGTATCGGGGCGGCGAGGTGTGCGGCCGGATTGCGGCGATCCTGAATCATCACCACAACGAGCATTACCGCGAACGGCGGGGGTTTTGGGGGTTCTTCGAGTGCATCGACGACCAGGAAGCGGCCTCCGCGCTGTTCGACGCGGTACGCGAGTGGTTTGCCGCGCAGGACATCCACCAGCTTCGCGGCCCGATGAATCCGGCCCTGCACTACGGTCTTGGCGTACTCACGGAAGGC
Organism: uncultured Planctomycetaceae bacterium; assembly: GCA_964438165.1. Lineage (GTDB taxonomy): Bacteria > Planctomycetota > Planctomycetia > Pirellulales > Thermoguttaceae > CALFBP01. The sequence continues at coordinate 6,777 of CAYTJV010000076.1, forward strand.
TTCGATTCGCCCCCTACGTTCCTCCTGCCCTACAACCCCAGCTATTACCCGAGGCTCATCGAAGCCTACGGCTTCCACAAGGCCCAGGACCTGTACGCCTACTACGGGCACCGGGATCAACTGCCGGCCAGCACGGCCCGATTCCAGCCGATCAGCGAGCAGATCATCGCCCGCTACAACATCCGCCTGCACGCGCTCGATCGGAAGCGGTTCCGGCAAACGGTGGAGGACTTCGTTTCGATCTACAACCGGGCCCTGCCCGACCACTGGGGCTTCGTCCCAATCACCGACCAAGAGATCCAGCACATCGCCAAGGGGCTCCGCTGGCTGATCGTGCCCGAGCTGGCCGTGGCGGCCGAGATCGACGGCCGGCTGGTCGGCATGGTGCTCGCCCTGCCCGACTATAATCCCCGCATTCGGCAGATCGACGGCCGGCTGTTCCCGTTCGGCTTCCTCCGCCTCCTGCGGAACAAGCAGGCGATCAAGAAGGTCCGCGTGGCGGCGGTGTACGTCGTGCCCGAGTACCGGCTTCTGGGCGTGGGCCTGGTGCTCTTGCGGGCCCTGCTCCCCAAGGCGCTGGAATGGGGCATGGAGGAGGCCGAATACTCGTGGGTCGCGGAATCGAACCAGCTCTCGCGCGGGGCCCTGGAAAAGGGTGGCACCACGCGGATCAAGTCCTACCGCGTCTACGACTGGCCCTGATCCGGAGCCATTTTGCCCATGAAGCAGATCATCGCCGTCGTCAAGCCGTACTTGGTGGAGAAGGTGCTCGACGCCCTGAAACGCGCCCCCCTGGAAGCCTGCGCCGTCACCGAAGTGAAAGGCTACGGCCGGCAGAAAAGCTACCTCGACCAGTACGACGGCAGCGAATACTCGATGGCCTTCCTGCCCAAGGTGGAAATCAGCCTCTGGGTCGACGAGCTCCGCGTCGACGAGGTGGTCCGGACCATCGTCGAAGTGGCGCGGACCGGGCGGATGGGCGACGGCAAGATCTTCGTCCTGCCAGCCGCCATCCAAGGTGAATGGTCCGACGCGATCGTTCACGGACTCTCAGAAGAGTAATCTGCTTTGAGCATGTCAGAGCCGGGGCGTGTCGTCAGAGCCGGGGCGTGTCGCCCCGGCCTTTCCGGGCCAACACGGCCCGGCTCGGGGGAAAAACGGCGACGGCGGCCGGATCACTTGGCCAGCCTCACGCTGGTCTGGTTAAAGAACTCGATGCACCGCGCGACCTCGGGCATCGACTCGTACCAGTTGCGCGAGTATTCGACGCCGAAGGCCGTGGGCCGGATGCCCAGGGCGTACACTTCTTCCAGGAATCGCGCCGTTTGGCCCACGCCCGTTCCCCATGGCACGTCGTGGCCCTCGGGCGTTAGCTCGTGCAGGTCGTGTACCTGGACCGTGATCAGGCGGTCCTTGAGCATGTGCACGGCCTCGACCGGATTGATGCCCGATCGCATCCAGTAGCCCAGGTCGCCGCACGCGCCGATCCGCTTGCTCCGCCCCTGGCAGAGCTTGACGATCTTTTCCGGGTGCCAGTAGTGAGGCGATGCCTTCTGGTCGTGGTTGTGCAGCGCGACGTTGATGCCATACTCATTGCAGCACCGCTCGATGGTGTCGAGGGCCTCCGGCGCCGGCTCGGACAGGAAGGTCTCGACGCCCAGCTTGCGGCCGAACTCGAAAACCTTGCGGCAGCCGGCCTCGTCGCCCGGGATCTGGTGATAGTAGTAGGTGAGCATGCGCACGCCGGCAGCATCCAGCTTGCGCCGCACCTGGCGGAGCTCCTCGTCGGTGAGCCGCAGGTCGAGGTCCTTGGGGATCTCGTTGCTCACTTTCTGGAAACTCAGGCCTTCGAGGTATGGCAGGCCGAGCTTCACGGTCTTGTCGATCGTCTCGAAGAGCGTGAACTTGTGGAACGTGTACGCGGTGATCGCCGGACGCCAGCCGAGCTTCTCCTGGGCCCGGGCGGCCGGGGTGAGCTTGCCGCTGGGGATCGTCGGCGCAGCCAGGTCGCCGAGGGCGAACTGGATCGCGCCGAGATAGAACGTGAGCATCCGCGGGTCGGAGAACACCTCGGGGTTGTGGGCAATGGTCGAGTAAAAAATCCGCCCTCGGCCGAAGCTCCGCACCCAGGCCAAGGCGTAGTCGTTGTCGGCCCGCTCCCGCCGCCCGCGATGAGGGCCTTGGTCCAGGTCGGTCTTCTGGGTGTCGATGCTCAAGAGCACGCGCGCTCGATCGCGGCTATACGGGTCGTGGAAGCGAAAGAACTCGTCGCGGTACTCGAAGCCCTGGCCGCCGAAGACGCGGTTGAGCGGGTGCTGCGGGTCGTCGAGCTTGATGAACACCCGCTCCCGGGCCTCGCGATGGTTGGCGCCGCGGGCCCCGAGCATGAGGCCGAACTCGGGCCAGTCTTCGACCGCGCCGGGCCACCGGGTGAAGGCCACGCTCGTGCCGTGAACGCCCAAGAGCCCGCCCCCGCCATAGACGAACTCCATCAGGCTCTCCCGCAACGCGGCGTCCTCGAACAAGTTGCCAACGGTGTTGTTGAAGAAAACGGTGTCGAACTGACGGAGGCTTTCCGGCTTGAAGACCACAGGATCGTGGCTCACCACCGTCTCGAACGCGCCCGTCTTCCGGCCCATCAGGGTAAACGCCAGATTGGCGAAGGGGATGCTACGGTGCCCGCCATAGCCGACGTTGAGATCGAAGATCAACAGTTTCCGCGGCTTGGTAGGCTTGACCGAGGCCTGAGCGGGAATCGCCTCCTCGATCTTACGGCGATCGGCATCGGTGACAACGGACGCGGGAACGACAACGCCTTGGGCCGCCGGCCCTTGCGCCCCAGCCGCCCCGACGCCGCAACAAAGCATGGCCAAGAGTGAGATGGTCCAGGTCATTCCAGGGACGACTCTGTCGGTATTCTTCATTTTCGCGTCTCTCTTTGGGTGAGAATCGGATTCGCAGGGGAAAGTCTACCCTGGGGGGCCGGCCGAGAAAAGGGCGCGCCAGCGAAGTCTGGCGGGCTAGCCCCAAACGGCTTTTCCGCATTTCTGGATAACTTTGGAGCTCGACGCTTGGAATGCCCCGGCCTTGCGCCGGGGATGCTTACGCTCGCGGCTACACAGCGTCCGTCTCGCCCCATTTGGATGCCACCGGCTTGCCCGGTGGAGGTTCACGCTCGTCGCTGAGAATCGGCGCCGGCGAGCGAGCAAAGAGCGTAACCATCCACGGGACGAGCCCGTGGCATTCGGGGAAGGGAATGGATCTCCTGCGTAGCGACAAGCGTAACGATCCACCGGGCAAGCCGGTGGCATTCGTTAGATCCCGCGCGATGTTGCGATTCCGGCGACCGCGCCCATGAGCGTGTATGGAAAGAGATCGAACAGTCTCGTAGGGTGCTATGTGCAGAAGATGTTCAGTGAGAACCGCGGCGACGTGGTGCTGCCGGTGGAGGTCGCCTGCGGGCTAGTACACGAAGGCGCGACCGGCGGCGCGATCGGCGTCGGCACCTGGGTCACGCAGGCCGAGTTCAAGGACATCAAGGTCACGCGCGGCGACAAGGTTCTCTTCGCTAGCGATTTCGCCGAGGGAACCAAGGGCTGGCGCCTCTTGTCCGGCGACTGGAAGGCCCAGGACGGCGTCCTGCGGCAGAACAGCATGGCCGACAACGTCCGCGCGGTGACCGGCGACAAGTCCTGGAGCGATTACACCTATTCGCTCAAGGCCCGAAAGCTCGGCGGGGCGGAAGGCTTCCTGATCCTCTTCCGCGTGCAGAACGACCACGAAAAGGCCTGGTGGAACCTCGGCGGATGGGGCAACGTGAGGCACGCCATCGAGCTGGGCGGGGTCATCGGAAACGAAGTCCCCGGCCGCATCGAGACCGGCCGCTGGTACGATATCCGCATCGAGCTCAAGGGGGCCAACATCCAGTGCTACCTCGATGGGAAGCTGATTCACGACCTGAACTACCCTTCGGTGAAATCGCTGTATGCCTCGGCGAGCCGCGCGAAGGCAACCAGCGAGGTGATCCTCAAGGTGGTGAACGTGACGCCGGCGGAGCAGACCGCCGCGATCAAGCTCCAAGGCGTCGGCGAAATCGACGGCCCGGGCACGCTCACCGTGCTCGCCTCGGCCAATGCGGCGGACGAGAACTCGCTGGAGCACCCCACGAAGGTAACCCCGAAGACGCAGACCATCGCAATCCCCGGCCCGAGTTTCCGCCACACGCTGCCGGCCAACTCGGTGAGCGTGTTGCGGGTGAAGACGAGATGATATCCTTTGAGCAAGTCAGAGCCGGGGCGTGTCGCCCCGGCATTTCCGGGCCGACACGGCCCGGCTCGGAGGAACAAAAAGGAAACGATCATGAGTTGCAGGAGATTCACCTTCGCGATTGCGTGGAGTACGGTTGTGTCCCTCGGTCTGGCATTCGGCGCCGCGTCGGGCTGGGGAGCGGTCCCGCCCAAGGTGCCGCTCAAGGCCGAGCCGTTCAGCCTGAAGCAAGTGCGGCTCTTGGACGGGCCTTTCAAGCACGCCATGGAGTTGGACCGGAAGTACCTGCTCAGCCTCGACGTGGAGCGCCTGCTGCACTGCTTCCGCGCCAGCGCCGGCCTGCCGTCGCCGGCGAAGCCGTTGGGCGGCTGGGAGGAGCCCAAGAGCGAGGTCCGCGGCCACAGCGTGGGGCACTACCTTTCGGCCTGTGCCCTGATGTATGCGAGCACGAGCGACGAGACCCTCAAGACCAAGGCCGACCGCGTGGTGGCCGGCATGGCCGAGTGCCAGGCCAAGATCGGCAACGGTTATTTGAGTGCGTTTCCCGAAGAGTTCATCGACCGCGTCGAGGCCTGCAAGCCGGTGTGGGCCCCTTGGTACACGATTCACAAGATCTACGCCGGCCTGGTCGACGTGCACGTGCTCTGCGACAACAAGCAGGCATTGGAGGTCGTCACCAAGGCATGCGATTGGGTCAAGGCGCGAAGCGACAAGCTCAGCGATGAGCAAATGGAAAAAATGCTCGGCAACGAGCACGGCGGGATGAACGAAGTGCTGGCCGAGGTCTACGCGCTGACCGGCCAGGAGAAATACCTCAAGCTGGCCCAGCGGTTCAATCACCACGCGGTGCTCGATCCGTTGGCCCGGCGTCAGGACCGTCTCACCGGACTGCACGCCAACACGCAGTTCCCCAAGGTCCTCGGCGCCGGCCGGCAGTATGAATTGACCGGCCAGGAGAACCTGCGCACGGTGGCCACGTTCTTCTGGGACGTGGTCACCAAGGAACGATCCTACGTGACCGGCGGCAACAGCGATGGCGAGGCCTTCTCGCCGAAGGAGCGGCTCTCCAAGTACCTCGGGCCCACGACCACCGAGAGTTGCAACACCTACAACATGCTCAAGATCACCCGGCGGATCTTCGGCTGGGACCCCAAGGCCGAGTACGCCGATTACTACGAGCGGGCCCTGTACAACCACATCCTCGCCTCGCAGAATCCGGAAACGGGGATGGTGCTCTACTACCTCCCTCTGAAAACCGGCGTGGCCAAAACCTTCTGTACGCCGACCGATTCGTTCTGGTGCTGCGTGGGCACGGGCATCGAGAACCACGCCAAGTACGGCGACAGCATCTACTTCCACGACGGCGACAAGGCCCTCTTTGTAAACCTCTTCATCCCCTCCGAGCTTGCCTGGAGCGAACGGGGGCTCCGACTGCGGCAACAGACCCGGTATCCCGACGAGGACCGCACCCGCTTGAGCTTCGCCTGCGAGAAGCCGATCGAGATGGCGCTTCGCATCCGGCATCCCTATTGGGCCGTGTCGGGGTTTGAGGTGGCGGTCAATGGCCAGGCACAAGCGATCTCCAGCCGGCCGGGGAGTTACGTCAGCCTCCAACGCACGTGGCAAAGCGGCGACACCGTGGAGGTGCGCATGCCCATGACGCTGCGCACCGAAGGGTTCCGCGACGACCCGCGGAAGCTGGCGATCTTCTACGGGCCGCTGGTGCTTTGTGCCGAGATCGAGTCGGGGAGTCCCGTGCCGGCCATCGTGGCCGGCGAGGGCTCGGTCGTCTCCCACATCCGGCCGGTCGCCGGAAAGCCGCTCCGCGCTGTGCGCGGGTCTCCTGACCCCGCACCTCGAGCGACCGAAGGTCTCCAGGAACCTCAGGAGACCTCCGGTCAAGTGGTCGGCGGGGTCGGGAGACCCGCGCCGAGCGCGGGACCCGCGCCGAGCGCACAACCGCTCACGTTCGTCACCTCGCCCAAGGTGTTCCGCGTGACCGGCTCGCAGGCCGGGCGCGAGCTCACCTTGATTCCACTACTGCGGCAGCACAAGAAACCTTACATCGTGTACTGGGACGTGCTCAGCGAGGCCCAATGGACCGCCAAGCTGGCGGAAATCCAAGCCGAAGAGGCGCGCCGGAAGGCATTGGACGCCCAGACCGTGGATCGTGTGATGATCGGCGAAGACCCCTCGGAGCGGACCCACGCCATGGTGGGGGAGAGGACCGGCGCGGGCGAGTACGGCGCGCGGCACTGGCGCCACGCGGTCGACGGCGGGTGGTTCTCCTATGAGATGAAGGTCCTCGACGGACGCCCCATGAAGCTCCTCTGCTGCTATTGGGGAAGCGACGCGGGCCCGCGCGAGTTCGATGTCCTTGTCGACGGCCAGAAGATCGCCACGCAGAAGCTAAACAACAACCGGCCGGACCAGTTCTACGACGAGATCTACCCAATCCCCGCGGAATTGAGCCGAGGGAAGGCGAAAATCACGGTTCGTTTCCAAGGCCATCCCGGCAACATGGCCGGCGGCGTATTCGATTGCCGCGTGCTCAAGTAGCACAGATATTTGGACTTGGCAACCATTGGGGGGAACCAGGAAATCCCCGAATCCGCCAGTGGGGGCATTGCCGAACGTACGGGGCATGATAGACTATATAGTGGCTGGCCGGCCGTGAACGAGGGCCGATACACCGGGTTTAACCGCTGGCTCCTTATGAAACATGGGCAGCAGGTAACTGGGGTCGGCGTATCGCCTCTCGCTCAACACAACCTGTGCTAAGAAGCCCGCCTCTAGGGTGCGGGCTTCTTCATTTCTTGGGCAGTCGCCCGTAGGACGGATTGCCAATCCGTCCCACGAGAATCGACGTAATCCTCGATCCGCAGATTGCACAGATTGTCGCAGATTTAGACAATGCCTTGATCTGCGTAAATCTGCGTCATCTGCGGATAATCGGTGAACTTATTCCGGCATGGCTGCGAAGCATTCCTTCGCGCCGCCACCGTCTTGCAGGCGGCCCGATTTCGGGATATGGTGGCTTATGACATCCGTTTCGCACGGAAAATCCCCCATGAGCGTCTCTCAGAGGAGGAGCGTTCCATGTCTTCCGAGTCGTCCGAGGCACCCCAGTCTCCAGTGCCCACGCCGCAAGAGCTCAAGGCGGCCCTGAAAGCCTTCAAGAAGCGATTGAAATTGACCCAGCTCGACGACCAGTCGCGGATCGGCGTGGGGCCGTTGAGCAGCGGGCGCTCCTCGGGAATCGTGGCCATCACGCCGCCGGAGCAATTCCCGCAATACGTCTGGGACGAGTTGGTCCACCAGGGCAAGCTAAAGCGAATAGGCAGGGGACAGTACGAACTGCGGCAACCGTAGCATGTCGATGAGGTGCAAGCGATGGCGAAGAAGAAACTGACGCGGATGGAAACGCGGGCCGAAGCCAGAAAGAGCATCGCCAGGCAGGTGAAGCCCTGGCCCATGGGCCTCGAATTGAATGTGGCGAGAATCAAGGCTTTGGCCGCGGGCGAGTGGAGTTTCGACAAACTCTACGAGCAAGTTCGGCAGTTTGCCGGGGGATCGATCACGCGCGAGGTTTTCCAGGAGTTCCTCAAGGCGAAGCAGATCAAGCTGAAAGCCCGCCCCCAAGGCGGCTGGAAAATCACGTAGTTGTCCGAGACCGGTGAATAACTCCTGCGCGATCGCAACCTCAGTACCGCGCACTGAGTACTAGATCTTGTGGCTGGTCCGAGCTTCTCTCCGTGGTCTCATTCCCTTTGGTTGTTCGTGAAGTCGCTCGGCTCGAGTTGCCGATCTATAGCGATTGGAGGGGCCCGATAAACCAGTCGCTGGCCCCACCCCGGTAAGGGTCTTCTTAGTCCGAAAATGGGGTTTCTTCGTTTCCTTGACCGATGGTACGATTCGACCCCTTCGGGCAGCGAACTGCAAGGCGGGCATTCGGGCCTTCGTTGTGGGGCACGTTTCCAACGTGCCTTTGGGTTGCGGGCACGTTGGAAACGTGCCCCACGGTAGAAAAGCCATGCTGGCAGCGGGGAGTGGGTGATGAACAGCAATCGCGTGGTGTTCCTGGCCCTGGCCATCGTGGCGTGTGCATGCGTTTCGGCCCAGGCAGGGGTGAGCGTCGGCATTGGATTCAACATCCCGGCCTACCACCACCATCCGCCCTGTCATTCCCCCTACTACCACCACGGCTACCCGTTCCGAATGTACATAGGTCCGCCGGCGGTCTACGCGCGGCCGTCGCCGGTGTACTTCGTCCCGTCGCCCGCCTACGTGCAGCCGGCGCCGGTATACGTGCAGCCGGCCCCCACGTATCTCCAGCCAGCCCCGACCTACGTGCAGCCGGCTCCGGTATATGCGCAGCCGAGCCCGAGCGGGCAGCCGGTGTATCCGGTCCCGTCGACGAGTCCTTATCTCACCCCGGCCACGCCGCTGGCTCCGGCTGCGTCGCCGCCGACGACGACGTCGCCCGGGCCTGTGGAGTACTGAGCCGCTGCGTCCAGGAATGTAGCAGGCACACTCCGTGTGCCGTCCGCTCGGTCACGGCACACGGAGTGTGCCTACTACTTTGGCGTCGAGCAGGTCAGGCCGCCCGGCTGCTCTCCTCGCGACCGCCGGCACGCAGCCTTTCGACAAGCGCCCACACATTGGCCTCAAGAACGGGCAAGGCTTCCTCGGGTTGGGCGCAGTCGAGATCGTCGACGTGCCAGTATTCGGCTCGGTCGGTCCACGGCGGGAACTGGTCGGCCATCATCGCCCGATGCTCGGCTTCTTTGACGGCGACGACGAGGTCCGAGCCGGTAAGGTCCGCCAAGGTCAATTGCCGGGGGCGACGGTGCTCGGTTGGCATGGGGACGCCGCGCAAGCCGAGCGCTTCGATCGTGTGACGAGAGATTTCGCCGATGTCGCCCCATTGGTCCGCGACCAGCCCTCGGGAATTGGCCCGCCACGGCAGGCCTTCCTGGCGGGCCAGCCAGTTGAACAGGTGCTCCGCGAATCGACTTCGATAGTAGTTGGCCGAACAGAGAAAAAGGACCTGCTTCATGGGTCGAATTGTTCCATCCGTGTTGTACTGCAAGACAGAGAAGCTACTTTGTACCTTTTTGCCCGAGACACGCAAGCCCAATTCGGCCGATGCGATACCCGCCTGTTGACTTCGCATCGCGAGACAAACAGAATGGAGTCAATACCATGGCCGACAAACACCGAAACGTTACTCGCCGAACGGCCTTGAAGAACATGGGACTCTTGGGCGCCGGGTCGCTTGCGGCAGGGTCGGATGCTGCGGCCGGCGACGCTCCCAGGCCGGCTTCCGACCCGGCAATGGATCGCCTCCCGGTCCTGTTTGAGACCGACGTGCTCGTGGTGGGCGGGGGCCCCGCGGGGACGTGTGCGGCGGTCGCCGCGGCGCGGGCCGGAGCCAAGGTCGCGATCATCGAGCGCTGGCCCATCCTGGGCGGTCTGGCCACCATGGCCCACGTCTGCATGTGGCACACTTCCGACCGGCAGCGGGAAGTGATCTTCGGTCTGACCCAGGAGCTCGTCAAACGGCTCAAGTCCTATGATGGGATCCAGGTGCTGTCCGAATTCCCGCGCCGGCACGAGACCTACCTGTTCCATCCCGATTGGCTGGCGATCGTCTACGACGACCTGGTTCGCGAGCTCAAGATTCGCACCCTCTGCTACACGCCCTGCGTGGGAGCGGTTACCGCAGGCCGAGAGATTCGCTCCGTGGTGGTGGGCACGAAGCTCGGGCTGCGGCAGGTCCGCGCCCAACGCTTCGTCGACGCCTCCGGCGACGGCGACCTGGGCTGCTTTGCCGGCTGCCGGACCATGGTGGGCCGCGAAAGCGACGGCAAGACCCAAGGCATGACCCTGGTGATGGGATTCGACGGTCTCGATCCTTCGCGGCGCAAGGAGATCCAAGCCGCAAGCGGACCCCTGGGCAAGCGGATGGCAGAGCTTCGCGACCGCGGCCAATTGCCGTCCTTTGGGCCGCACTCGTTGGCAAACAACTTCGTCTGGCGCTGGCCGCACACGCTGATCGCGTCGACCGCCGGTAATCCGCTCGATTCCGAGGACCTCACCCGGGCCACGCGTGAGGCCCGGGCCAAGGCGCCCGCCTTCCTCCGTTTCTTCCGCGAGAACTGGCCCGGCTGCGAGAAGCTCCAGTTGGCCTACGCGGCGCCGGCGCTGGGGGTACGCGAATCGCGGCGCGTCAGCGGCCTGTATCAGTTCACCGGGGCCGACGTGGTCGAGCGGCGGAGCTTCCCGGACGCCATAGGCCACGGCTTCTGGATGGTCGATATCCACGACCCCGGCGGCTCAGGGCACACCACCTGGTACGACAAACGGATTCATCCCGAGCCGGGAACCACCTACCAGATCCCCTACCGGATGCTCGTTGCGGCCGACTCCGACAACCTGTTGATCGCCGGGCGCTGCGCCTCGGCCACGCACGAGGGAATGGCGGGCCTGCGGGTCCAGTCGCACTGCCACGTGATGGGACAGGCGGCGGGCACGGCGGCCGCCATGAGCCTGAGCGCCGGCGTGCGGCCCGCCGACGTCGACGTGCCCCAGTTGCAGAAACGTTTGATCGACGCCGGCGTGCTGATCGACCTCCCGCGCGCCGAACGGGCCAGGACCTCTTAAGAGGAGGTCCGGCCTTCAGCTCGGGCGAAAAGCTCGGCTAGCGGCAAGCGGAATCCGGGCAGAACGTCGCCACCCTCCAGCAGCCCGTCCTCGCCCACAAGCACGCACTGATCCGGCCCGGTATAGACCTCAGCGGTCCGGGACTTGGCGTCCAGGTACCAAAGGAGTCGCACTCCGGCGCGGAAGTAGTCGCGTTTCTTCCGCTTCATTTCGCCTGGGGTGTTTCCTTCGGAAAGGACTTCCACGGCTAGGTCCGGGGCGATGGCCGGGATCGGCTCGCTGGGCAATTGATGGTCGGGAAACCGATCCCAAAGAATGACGCACACGTCCGGAATGCGGACTTGCTTGGGCAGGATCTTCAGCGTGCCGTCAGGCCCGAGCACGATGCCCAATTTGTGCTTCTCCACGAAGTCCCCGAGGAAACGGATCAGCGTGGCCGCCAGCAGCGATTCGTAATACCCCGCGGTCTTCTCCACGAGTACGCCGTCGATAAGCTCGCAAATCCTGCCACAGCGTGATTCCGCTTCGAGCACGTCCTTCTCCGTCGCCATTCCCGGCGGAGGAACGGCCCGAATGCGGTGCGCGGGGATGCCGCCCAGTTGGGCCAGCACGTCGGCGATGGTCCACTCGACAGGAAGAACGGAAGAGATGGTTGTCGCCATCGATCGGTCCTCGTCGGTTCACGGCTGGAGAGCAATTACACCCTCTATTCTACTGCACTTTGCGGACCACGCCCACCGCGACCCCGAACACTTCGGCGTTCTTGACGAAGATCGGTTTCATCGAGGCGTTGGCCGGCTGGAGGCGCACTCGCCCCTTCTCGGGATACCAGCGCTTCAGCGTGGCCTCGCCTTCGTCGGTGACGGCCACGACGATCTGGCCTTTGCGCGGAGTGCGGCGGCGGTCGACAATCACGTAGTCGCCGTCGGCGATCTGGTCCTCGATCATCGATTCGCCGTGGACTTCCAGGGCCACGAGGTTCTCGCTGTCGGGCGTGAACATCTCGGCGAAGTCAATCCGCTCCTCCTGTTCCACCGCCTCGTGGAGCCCGCCCGCGGCGATCCCCCCGGCCCGGCGCCGCCCCCCGCGCTCGGCCAAACGTTTAATGGACCGCCACAGGTGCCCCCCGCAGGTCAACAC
>CAYTJV010000077.1:0-18762 GCA_964438165.1 uncultured Planctomycetaceae bacterium
GGTGTTCCGGTGTCGGGCTTACGGACGAGGTTCATGCCTTGGCCACGGGGTGGGGGCGGGGAAGTTTGCCGATGTTCAGCCACCCAAGCTCGCGCTCCAGATAGCTCTCGGGATATTGGCGGTATCCCTGCCCATCCCCTTCAAACTTCCGCCGCAGCCACCGACGGACCCGACGGCAGACGTGCGTATGCACGATCTTGTGCGCCGGGGTGTAGGTTCCGTAACAGAAGGGGGTCAGAAGGGGGTCATGGGGGGTCATGGGGTCAGGTCTTGACATTTAACCTTTCGCTCAAGAGGGCAAAGGCCAAACCACAACCGCGAGACCCAGCCGCTCCGCGCCGTTTCGGGGCCGGGGGTTATTCCCCGAGGGTGTAGTCGGGTCAGGTCTTGAAGGGTGTAGTCGGGTCAGGTCTTGACACTTAACCTTTTGGAGTACGAATCGTTCGGGGTGAAGGTATGACGAGCGCAGGAGCCACCCACGTCGGCGGCAGGCGCTACTCGCCCAAGGTCGACTTGCGGCGGAGGATGTGGTGGTAGTGCTGGGCAAAACGATGGGCCTCGTCGCGCACATACTGCAACAGCCGCAGGGCAAAGGAATGCCGGCCAAGCCGCAGCGGCTCCTCACGGTCCGGCACGTAGACTTCTTCCAGCCGTTTGGCCAGCGAGATGACCTTCGGGGGCTCGATCCGGAGGCCGGCAAATGCGGCCAGCGCCGCGTTGAGCTGGCCTTTGCCGCCGTCGATCAAGAGGATGTCGGGAAAGACCTCGCCTTCCTCGTGGAGGCGATGGTACCGGCGGGCAACGACCTCGTGAATGCTCGCCGTATCGTCCGCGCCGGCAACCTCGCGAATGCGGAAATGCTTGTAGCCCGGCTTGAAGGGGAGCCCGTCGATGAACTGCACCAGGCTGGCCACGGTCTCCCGGCCGGCGAGGTGGGCGATGTCGACCCCTTCGATGATCCGCGGGGGATTCTCCAAGTGCAGCACCCGCTGCAATCCCGCCAGCCCCCGCTTGGGGTCCACGTGGAAAACCTCGGGCTGCACGTGGGTGTCCAGCTCGCCCCGCTGGTCGAGGGTCTCCAGAAGGTGGATTTCGTCCCGCAGCCGGGCCGCCTCCTCGTAGCGAAGCTCTTGGGCGGCAGCCGCCATTTCCTGGCGCATTTCCTCCAGGAGCGTCTTTTTCTTTCCCTCCAGGAACTTCTGGAGCCGGCGGATATCCTTGCGGTACTCCTCCTTGGAGATCCGCAAGTTGCACGGGGCGGTACACTGGCGGATGGAAGCCAGTAGACACGGCCGGAACCATCGCCACTTCGGGTCGTTTTCGTCGATGTCCAGCGTGCAGGTGCGGAACCTGAAAACTTTTTGCAGGACCTGGATCGCCCCTCGCAGACCCGCCGCGCTGGCGAACGGACCGTAGAGCTTCGTCCCCCGCGGGGTTGGCTCCCGGGTGAAGGCAACTCGGGGGAAGTCTTCGTCGGCGTGGATCTCCAGGTACGGGAAGGTCTTGTCGTCCTTGAGGTCGTGGTTGAACTTGGGCTGGATGTCCTTGACCAGCCGGGCCTCCATCAGCAGGGCATCGACCTCGCTTTCCGCCTCGAGATAGTCGATATCGTGGATTTCCGGCACGAGTCGGGCGGTGCGGGGATCCTCGGCCGCAGCCTTGAGAAAGTAGCTCCCCGCCCGGCTCCGCAGATCTTTAGCTTTCCCTACGTAAATGACCCGGCCGGCCGAGTCCTTCATCAGGTACACCCCCGGCGAATGGGGGAAGGACCGCACCTTCTCCGCTGCCGGCGAGCAACCGCCGGAAGGAACTGATGCCTCTTCGGGATGATTTTCGGGAGGGGAGAGATCTGTCATGCTGAAGGCCAGGGGTCCGGTGCCGCACCTTACGGACGCGCGACAGCGCCACTCAGATCAGGCTGTCCAGTCTTCCGAAGTCAAGCCGTCGACCCGTTTGAACTCACGATTATTGGTCACGACAATCAGCCCGTGCGTGAGCGCAATGGCGGCGATCAGTAGATCGTTCGGACCGATCACTTCGCCGCGAGTTTCAAGCGAGTCGCGGATTTCGGCGTACCGCCGGGCCGCGGCGTCATCGAACGGCAGTGACCGGAACGGCGCAAGCGCGCGCTCAATGCGCGCCACGCGCTCCTCCCGTTTCTCGTATTTCCGTGCTCCGTGCAGCAGTTCGGCCCAAACCACGGAACACACCGCGACATCGTCCGCGAGCGTCCGCCGTAATCGCGCCTCAACGAGAGATCCGGGGCGTTTCAAATAGTCGATCCAGGTGTTCGTGTCGAGGAGGTACCGCATTACCACAATTCGCGCGCTTGCATGGGTAGTTCCGGGGGGGCCTCCAGTGGCTCATTGACAAAGCTGCCCGCGGTATCCTCGAAATATCCGGTCGGATACCCGAGCGCATCGAGGGCTCCGGCGGGCGAGCCCCGACGCTCGGCCAGCGCCAACGCGTCGCGCACGGCTCGCTCCAGCAATGCCGCAGTCTCAATATCCAGCCGCGCGAGAACCCTATCCAGGTCGAAAGCTAGTGATCTCATGGCTGTTGCCCTGCCTCGTCGTCTCGATTTCGGTCCATGCTCGCTCTCCGGCACCGCGAATGGGATGCTCGCCTATGGACCTGCCCAATTGGATAATTCTATCAGGGAATACGGCTGAATCACAGTTGGTCGGTGCGTCTCAAACCGGAGGATATCGAAACCTGGGTCGTAGCTCACACTTTCCACCCGCAAAATCCCGCCCGCAGGCACGCAGCGTCACATAACTTACGGACACACCCCACCTCCGGTGCATATTGGGAAGCTGGCTTGCGGAGCCCACCTGAGCTGCGCAGAATGGTTGGGTCCAAGATCTCCCTTTCGTGGGCATGACAAGAGGAACGAACGTATGCGAAACGCTTGGCTCTCGATACTTACGGTCCTGGCGTTCTGTGTCTCCGCCGCGGGCGCTGGTCCGAAGGTGCCGATCCTTTATTCGACCGATTTGTTCCATCCGCACGCGGATCCCGACGACCACTACGACCTGGCCTGCCTGTTTGCGATCCCGGAATTCGACATCAAGGGGATCATCCTCGACCTGGGGGCGGAGCAGGCCAAGCAGTGCGGCCGGCCGGCGGTCGAGCAAATGATGCACGTGACGGCCCGCAAGGCCCCCTGCGCGATCGGGCTGAGCCGGGCCCTGACCAGCCGCACCGACAAGGCCCTCGAACAGCCCGCCGAGTTCCAGGGCGCCGTGAAGTTGATCCTCTCGGTGCTCCGTGACTCGCCGGAGAAAGTCGCGCTTTTCACGACCGGCAGTTGCCGCGACGTGGCCGTGGCATTCAATCGGGAGCCGGAACTTCTCAGGCAGAAAGTTCGGGCGGTGTATTTCAACATTGGCCGGGGGCCGAACGAGCCGCAGGAGGAGTGCAATGTGGGCTACGATCCACTCTCGTACTTGCGGTTGTTCGAGTCGGGCTTGCCGATCTATTGGTGCCCATGTTTCGGCAAGGACAGATTCGAGACGCTCTTCGAGGCCGATCAGACGGCGGTGGTTGGAAGTTGCTCGCCGGCCGTGCGGAACTTCTTTGTCTACTGCCTGACGAAGTCCAAGGCCGATCCGATCGCGTTCCTCAACGCCGGGCCGCATCCCCTGCCCAAGGGCCCACGCTCGATGTGGTGTACGGCCCCGATGTTCCACGCCGCCGGGCGCAAGATCTATGAGCGGAACCCGAGCGATTTCGTGGCCCTGCCGCCTGATGAAGCGAAGCAACGCGGCCTGGCCGGCAAGGAAATCGACGTGTTTGGGTTCGTGCCGATGCGGGCCAGTCTCGACCGGGGCGATGCGGTGCCCCATGCCGCTCTGCCCGAGCCCAAACCGGGCCAGTTGGCCGCGGCCTATTGTGGGCGGGAGAAAGACCGCGTGGGCACTGGGCGGCCCGAGCCCGACGGGCGAGCCGACTGCTGTGTACGCGTGCTCGGAATCCCCGCCGAGAAGAAGATCAAGAACGTCGTGCTCACCGGACCGCGCGCCGGGCGGTGGGAATACGTGGAGACGGGCCGCTGGTGGCGGCTCGCCCTGGATCGCAACCAGCAATTGGACTGCTACTTCCAGTTTTGGACCGTGGGAGAACACCAGATCGAGGTGATCTACGAAGACGGCTCGTCGCAATCGGCGCGCTTCCAGGTGCCGCAGCTCGATCCCACGGGACTGCACGTCGAGCTGGATCCGGCGAAACCCAACGGCTTCGTGTTCCGCTCGACCTCCGGGCGTTACAAAGAGATCATGGCCTCGTGCCTGAAAAACCTGCTCGCCGCCCCGGGTCGATGATAGACACTTGGAATCATGCACCCCCTCCGCGTCCTCCGTGTCCTCCGTGGTGAATTCATATTCTCACCACGGAGGACACGGAGGAACGCGGAGGAAGCGAAGCCGCACACGTGGCTACAGTGAACAGGAGGGCCAAATGAACTGGCGTATCAGCGATCCGCGGCACCTGCTGGGCGCAATGAGGGTGGCCTTGGCCCAAGGCGGGACGTTCCTCGTCAGCCGGATGGCTCCCAACGGCCCGATCCTCCGCGAGCGGAACGTGAGCTACGTACACAAGGCCGCATGGGGGATGTACGCCGCGGGCGTGGATCACGGCACCCTCGCCAAGCTCCTCGATTGGCTCGAGCGCGAGGCCCTCCAGCCCAACGGCGACTTCTATTTCCCCGAAGAAGGGCCGGAGTACAAAGACATGCAGCGGGTCTACCGGCCGCTCACGTTCGGCAAGGTGGCGGCCTGGATCGGGCACCCGCTGATTCGTAAGCCACGCGTGCTGGACCGCATCTTGCAGTATCAGCACCAGCCCTCCGGCGGCGCGATGGCCTACATTGGCGACGACCCGAAGCACGTCGAGCTGCCGGCGACGATCGGCAGCCTGAACACCACCTTCCTCGGCCACCTGATGGTCGCCCTGGACATGCGCGAGCAGGCCCTGGCCGCCGGCGATTGGGTGCGACGGTGGATCGAAGCCAACCGCGATCCGCTTCAGTGCGGGCAGTTGTTCACGCAGATGACCCTCGACGGGCGCCTGGTCACCGAGGTCGGGCCCGGCGAGCGGATCTCGAAGATCGTCGACACGCAGCATCCGAAGCAGGAATTCTGGCACGTGGGCACGGCCATGGCTTACCTTGCGGTGCTCTATGAAACGATGCGGAGGCGGTGGAAGTACACCGCGGAACAGGCGCGGCCGTATCTCGATGCCGCACTGGCACTTCTGGACTTCGAGGCTGCCATGCCGCTGGACACCTACCTCTGGCCATCGAAGTGCAAGGTCGGCTGGGGGGCCGGAGAGCTTCTGCGGATTCTCGTTCAATACCAACTGGCCGACGAGGCAACGATCGAGCGGGCGTATCGGGTTGCAGAACGCGTTGCCATGTTCACTTTCCTCGACAATCAACTGCCCCACGGCGGCTGGCCGGCCATGCACTACCCGCTCCGTGAAGCGATCCCCGAGATCGCCTACAACTACAAGCCGCTCAAGAATGTCGTGGGTGTCCCGGAAGAGCCGATCGCAGGCTCGCAAACGATCTGGCTCCCCGGCGAAGAAATCACCGGCGAGTTCCTCGGCGAGATGAAGAGCATCGAGCAGGGGGTAGCCATGTGGCTCGGTCTCTCCGAGACCGAGTTCCGCGTCACGGAGTGACGCGACCATGTGTTCCTACGCGCGCTCGGCGCGGGTCTCCCGACCCCGCCGACTTGTTGACCGAAGGTCTCCCGCTGCATGCATGGAGACCTTCGGTCGGCCGCGTGGTGCGGTCGGGAGACCGCACCACAGCGCGTCACTTCTTCATGCGGCTGGAAATGGAAATCGCATAGAGCCAGACGACGGATCCGCCGGCCATCAGGCTGAATGGGGCCCATTCCGTCGGGGAAATCTGGCGGCGCGGGCCGGCGACGGTTTGGGATTGTCCAGCCCAATTGGTTTGGACGACCGGGGGACGAGATTTCAGGATGAACTTCTCGACCGCCAGGCACTGCGCCCCCAGCAGGATCACGTAAAGCCCAAAGGCCATGAAGAGCGTTCGCCACATGGCGGGATCCTCCGCGCGATGGAATGAAGCCGCTGGGGAACGGCAGCAGTTGTCGGTCCCCAATTCGGCGGGGCGAGCCACACTGGTTTCCCCTATTTCTGTTAATCGTCGCAGAATAGGGCACGGATGCAGGTCGCATCCATCACCAGTCGCGGGAAACGGCCCGTCACGGTGGGGTGGGAACGATCTTGTGGCTCTTGCCAACCCGGCGTAGGACGGCCTGGAAAGGCCGTTCTACTGCGCTAATTCCTTGCCGGGCAAGAGCAGCGGGCACAGTGAGGCGGCGACCAGACTAACTGTGGCGAGAACCGCCGCTGGCTTTTTGCCGACGATGTTGGCCACCGTGAGTGCCTCCGCACGACGTGGATGATGCGCACGCCCGCCGCTGCACGACCCTGGAATAAGCGGCAAACCTGCGGTTTCGGCACGCTCGCGCAGCCAATCGACGCCCACTGGTGCAGTCCTGCTGAATCCGCCGCCAAGCTCCCGCCGATGCCCATGGAAGACAAACTGTGTGGTGAATGTAGTTGTTGCGAATGCAATACGGCACTATAATTCCGGTGAACGGGTGGGGGGCATTGCGGTCAGCAAAGATTTCTCCCGGAGCTTAGGCATCTTGTTGCAAGAACCGCGAATCCTGGTCATCGGCACTACCGGGGAGGCTGTGGAACAGCTTCTCGCAACGGCGGGCGACTTCTGCGAGGTCGTCCGGGCAGTGGACCCGACCGCGGCCCTCGACATCCTCCCCAAGGAACGATTCGACGGCGTGTACCTCGGATCGGACCACCTTCAAGAGGCGTTGGAGATCGGCCGACTCTTGCGGAACGAGCAGATCTTGCAGGGGATGCCGGCCGGCCTCGTCCTTCTGGACAGCGAGAGCGCGATCCTGTGGAGCAACGGCCGGGTTGAGCAGTGGACCGGCCAGAGCAGGGTGGCGGGCTGCAAGTTCTATCAGGTCCTCGGGAACCCGGAGATCCTTGGCCCCGATTTCTGCCCGTTCCACACGGCGTTGGCCACGGGCACGGCGACCACCACGACGTTGCGCGTGGAGGAGCATCGCTACTACCAGATCCACGTGGCCCCGGTCGAGAAGGAGGCAGCCAGGCATCTCATCGTCACGCTCCGCGACGTGACCGTGGAGGTCCAGCAGCAGCAAAAGCTGGCGGCGATCCACCAGGCAGGCAGGCAACTGGCCGACCTGACGGCCGAAGAACTGCTCGACATGTCGGTCGACGAGCGGATCGAGCTGTTGAAATCGAACATCCTCCACTTCACCCAGGACCTGTTGAAATACGAGGTCGTGGAAATCCGGCTTCTGGACCCGAAAACCGGCCGGCTGGAGCCGCTGGTGGCCGTGGGCATGGAGGCGGATGCGGCCGACCGCGTGCTCTACGCCAAGCCCCAAGACAACGGGGTGACCGGCTTCGTGGCGGCCACGGGCAAGAGCTACTTGTGCGAGGATACGACCGAGGATCCGCTGTATCTGCCCGGCTCCAAGGGGGCCAAGAGCTCGCTGACCGTTCCCTTGCTGCTCCACGACGAAGTGATCGGGACCTTCAACGTGGAGAGCCCCGACCCGAAGGCGTTTAGCGAGAACGACTTGCAGTTTCTGGAGATCTTCACCCGCGACGTGGCGGCGGCGTTGAACACCCTGGAGCTTCTGGTCGCCGAGAAGGTCTCGACGGCGGCGGCCAGCGTGGAAGCGATCCACAGCGCCGTGGCCTTGCCGGTGGACGAGATCCTCAACGACGCGGTCAACGTCATGGAGCGATACATCGGCCACGAGCCGGAAGTGGTGGATCGCTTGCAACGGATTCTGCGCAACGCCCGCGACATCAAGCAAACGATCCAGAAGGTGGGCCAGACGATGGCCCCGGCCACGGCCCATCCCGTCCCGCCGCAGCCCGAGCGCGAAGCCTTGCTGGGCTGTCAGATCCTCCTCGTCGACGAAGACGCCGACGTGCGCTCGGCGGCTCACGCTCTGCTGGAGCGCCACGGCTGCATCGTCGAGGCCGCCCCCAACGGGGCGCAGGCCATGTCGATGGTTCGGGCGATGCGGGACCATGGTGGTTACGCCGCGATCATCGCCGACATCCGCCTGCCCGACATGAGCGGCTACGACTTCCTCCTCAGGCTCCAAGAGGTGGTGGACGTGGAGCCGTTGCCGCTGATTCTGATGACCGGCTTCGGCTACGACCCCGGTCACTCGATCGTCAAGGCCCGGCAGGCCGGCGTCACCGACGTGCTCTACAAGCCGTTCCGGCTCGATCAGCTCCTCACCACGGTCGAGAAGGTCGTCACCGCGCCCAGGGCGGTGGGGCAGGCGTCGGGGTAGGTAGATAATAGATAAGGGTGCAATCATGGCCGATGTCTTGACGCTCAAAGAGATCGAGACCCAGTTTCCCGACGAGTGGGTCTTGGTGGAAAACCCACAGACCAACGATGCATTGGAGGTCCAAAGCGGCCGCGTCCTTGCGCACAGTAAGAACCGGGACGAGGTCTACCGCCAGATCCTGACGGGTCCCTCGCGGTTTGCCATTCTCTATACAGGCGAGATGCCCGAAGACGCCGCGATTATTCTATGAGCGATCCCTTCAACGCCAAACGCGGGCTGGTCATTGTCTACGGCGAAGTCGAGGGGCCGAAACGCATCGGCGTTGTCCGCCTCGCCCTGGACACGGGCGCAACGAGAACGGTCATGAACGCTACGCCGCTTATGGGACTCGGTTATGACCCCGCTGCAGCTATCCAGAGAACTGAGATTACCACCGGCAGCGGCGTCGAGTACGCGGCCGTCCTGTCGATTCGTAGAATCACGGCCTTGGGCCAAGAGAAACTCGGGCTCCCGGTGCTCTGCCACACTTTGCCGCCGAGCGCCGGGGTGGATGGACTGCTCGGACTCGATTTCCTTCGCGGGCATGTTCTTACGGTGGACTTCCTCGATGGGCGGATCAGTCTCCTCTGACACGCTCCCCGCCAGCGTCCATACACGTGTCGGACACCGGCTCAGTCACCGTTGGTGCGAGCAGGCTGTGCCGCGGTCGTCGCCGCAGCCGTAGGCTCGCCGCGGAGCACCGGCGTCACGCGCTGGCCGTCGGTCAGGTTGCTGTCGGGAAACGGGATCACCAGGTCCTCTTCTCCCAGGCCCTCCGTCACTTCGGCCAACTCGTCGTTGAGAATGCCGACTTGGATATCGACCACCTGCGCGTGCCCGCCGCGCACGGCATAAAGCTGCCACCTGCCGTACGGCCCGCGGAACAAGGCGGAGCGAGGGACCACCAGGGCGTCGAGCTTTTCGGCCATCTCGATTTTCACGCGTACGCGGTAGCTCACTCCCAAATCGCGCTCGCGGCGCAGGCGCTCCAAGTCGCTGGGGTTGAACTGCACGATCACCTTGACCCGCTGCTGCTCGACTCCCAACGAGCTGACCTTGCTGAAGCCCGCCGGGAAAACCCTGGCGACGGTCCCTCGCACCGAAGATGCGCCGATGGCCGGGCCGTAAACCTCGACCTGGTGCCCCGGCTTCACGCCGACCACGTCGACGCTGAGCACGTCGGCCTCCACTTCGAGATCTTCCAGCCGGCCGATCTCGAGGAGTTTCGTCCCCGGCGGCAGGTAGCCCTCGCTGGTGACGAAGCGGTTGAGCACCACGCCGTCGACCGGGCTCTGCATCGTGCCGCGGCGGCGATTCAGCTCCGCCTGCTCCAGGCGGACCGTCGCCTCGGCCAACTGCTTCTCGAGCACGGCCTTGGTGAGGCCCTTTCGGGCGATGTACTGCTGGACCATCTCCGGCATCAGGTTCGTGGCCGCCTGCATGGCGAGCATGGCCGCGTGTACCAGCACGTCCTGCTGGTTGTCAGCGTCGGATTCCACGTGCTGGAGCATGGCGCGGTCCAGGTCGTCCTCGGTGCGGGCGTTGCGGGTGACGAGCTGCCGGATCCGGTCCAGCTCCTTGAT
This sequence comes from uncultured Planctomycetaceae bacterium, assembly GCA_964438165.1. Lineage (GTDB taxonomy): Bacteria > Planctomycetota > Planctomycetia > Pirellulales > Thermoguttaceae > CALFBP01. The sequence continues at coordinate 10,028 of CAYTJV010000077.1, forward strand.
CGCATAGTCCAATCGGGCCTTGCCCGACCGCTTCCGCTCCGCCGCGGCCTCCACCGTTTTTTCCGTCGACTTGACGAAGTGATCGCTCTGCTTGTAGGCGGTCTGCTCGACGCTCGTGTCGCCGGCCTCGCGGATCGACGCCTTGAGCCGCTCCACGGCCGTCTCTCCCCCGCGCACGTCGAGCTCCAACTCGATGGGAACGAATCGCGCCACCACCTGCTCTCTCTTGACCGGCATCCCTTCGCTCAGGGCGACGGCCTCCACGCGGCCGACCGAGGGCGTGGTGATCAGGTAGGTTTCGGGCAGGCGGGTGACACCCCGCTCGTCGACAAACTGCACAATCCGCTGCCGCTTGGCGTGGACCACGTCCACTTTCATCCCCGGCCACAGCCAACCGGCCAGCAGCCAAACCAGCAACAGAGCAACTAGGATGGTAACGACAATCGCGCGCCGAGTGGGTTTCATGAGAGTGGTCAGTGGTTGGTGGTCAGTGGATGAAGGATGAAAGATGAAGGATGAGAGATAAGAGATCGGCGACTACCCGTTCATCCATCCCTCATCATCCCTTAATCCCTCATCCTTCATCTTTCATCCTTCATCTTCTATCCTAAGTCCTTGTACGGGCAAGACTTGTCTCCCTCGCGCCGGGCCGTTCTGTTGGTGCCTAAAATCGCGGTTATCCAATTCCAAACCCCTTCGGTCCCCAACACCTTTCGGGGGGCGAGGCGAGAGGAAAGGGGACGGGAGTCGTTTTCGTCGACGCGATTACGGGGCAGCCAGCTTCTTCGGTCGTCCCGGCGGGCGGATGGTAGACTCCAACCCCAGCCGGCGCACAATGCGCTCGCACCACGCCTCGCTCCCGAACGGCTGTCCCCGCTGCGCTGCGCGATGCAGGCCCGCCAGTTCCGCCTCGGTCTGGGGTCGATTCACCCAGGTCAGCCAATCGTGCGGGCGGGCGATCGGCCAATCACACAGCAAGCTCCGCGAGGCGTCGTCGCCCTGGTAGAACCGCCACACGCTCGACCAACGCCACTGCTCCGCCCGCGCGACCAGGCCGGCGCGTAGCGGATTTCGCTCCACGTACCTCAACACGGTGTACAAGTGCTCGTCGGTTTCGATCGGAAAGGACTTGAAGCGGCCTTGATACAAGTGGCCGCTTCCGGACGTGTGATAGTGCGCGTGCCAGCGTTGCGTATGGGTCACCGTCAGCCAACGGAAGAAATCGGAGACCTGGCGGTGGGCTCCCGCTTTCGGCCACACGACCCAGTGCCAGTGATTCGGCATCGCGCAATAGGCGAGAATCCGCAACGGTTCGCGCGCGTGCGCTTCCTCGATCACGCGCTCGAACGCCGCATAGTCGGCGTCCTTTCGGAAGAGCGGCAGGCGACCGTTCGACCGGTTGAGCACGTGATAGACCAGTCCGCCTTCAATCGAGCGAGCACGTCGAGGCATGCTCAGAATCTAACCAAGGACGGGCTGCCCGTCAAGAAAACGACTCCCGTCCCCTTTTTCCTCGCCGGAATTGACCCCTGCGGGCAAGCAGCGGCACACGCCCACATCGCGCGGAAACGAAACAGGGGCACCCGCGCGTAGACCGACGCAAAAAAGTGACGGCATGAAGCTGATGCTTGTTGCCAGCCCCCAGTAGAGGTAAACTATTGGCTTGTCGAAACATCGGCGCAGGAGGAGCCGCCGCAGACCCCCGATGGCCCGCTGAAGTGGGGTTGCAAATGCATCGATGTCGGACGACCGAACCGGGAGGAGATAGGCGCAATGCCCGAGGATTCCGTGAGGGAACCGGAACAGATCCGCCAGGACTGCGCCCGCAAGCTCCGAGGGGTGGAGACGAGCGCCCACTTCGATGCGATCCTCGGCTGTCTCCTCGGGGAGGACTGGACAACTCCCCGTATTCTTGAACTGCGTCTCACCCCGGATCACCACCTGCTTGCCAGGGTTGAGGGGGAGGTGACTTTCAAGCATCACCTGGGGGCCGAGGACGATCTCATACGCAACATCCATGGCATCGCCAAGGTCGCAGAACTGGATGGGGACGAGTTGGGATACCTCCTGGCTGCGGTCGCCAAGATCAAGAGGCAGGAGTGACTGGGAAAGGCCCGAGGATAGTGGAGTAGCGTTTATCGATTCTGGGCAATCAGGGCATTGACGCTGGAGGAGTAGCAGGATGGATGCAACGCTCTTCGAGCGACTTCTATACGAGGAGGAGAGCACCACGCTCGACTTCAAGAAGGAGCAGTATCGTTTCGTGAAGGCGACCGATGACGAGAAGTCGGACCTACTCAAGGATATCCTGGGCTTCGCCAACGCATGGCGGCGGTCGGACGTCTACATTCTGATCGGAGTGGAGGAAGTTCGGGGCGGGCGGGGGAACGTCGTCGGCATCCCGGCCACCGACCACCTCGATGACCACTCGTTGCAGCAGTTCGTGAATAACCTGACCAACCGTCCCGTTCGGTTCCACTACGAGGCGTTCGGCGTTGAGGGAAAGCAGGTCGGCATCATCCGCATCGAGCAGCAGCCCCGCCCGCTCTACCTGAAGCGTGACTACGGGAAGCTGGAGAAGGTGAAGGTTTACGTTCGACGAGGGAGTTCGACCGACCCCACGAAACCGGCAACCCCCGAGGAAATCGCTCAGATGGGCGTAATGGTCGAAGTGGTGTCGTCGGAGGCAGAACTCGCTATCGAGTTTGCGGAGATTGATCGGGATCATTCCCTGGGCACACAAATCCCTTGGTCAGCCGAGTTCTGCGAAATGCCGGAACCAGAGGACATTCCCATACTCGACGACACGCCCGCCTCAATCCGGCTTCCCGGAGGTCACACATTCCACATACCGAGCCCTTCGTCGTTCGATCCCCACAACCGCTTGAACGCTCACTTCTACCAGGAGCTTGCCCAATACGAGTTTATGCGCAGGCTCTTCAAGAAGATTCGTTTGGTGGTTGCGAACACGGGTGAAGTACCGGCCACCGATGTTCGTCTTGAAATCGTTGTTCCCAGTGGACGGGGTGTCGGAATTGTCAGTGAGTCAGAGATCCCCGACGTTCCCAAGCGGCGAAAGAGCATACTCGCCGTTTCCGCAATGAAGAACTTGAGACTTCGACCGGCCTTTCGGCACGCAGGTTATGTGGACATTGATAAGAACGACGATCAAACAAAGGTCGAGATTGAATGCGGGAACCTCCAACCGGGGCGGAAGGTCTGGACCGACACCTTCTGCATTGGGATCGGTCGAAGTGGCGAAGTCAAGCTGACAGGGCACCTTTACGCAGCGAACCTGCCCAAACCACAGGAGTTCACCCTCTCACTCAGCGCAACAATCAACGAGACTGCGATGACCGTTGATGAGTTGATGTCGCTGGATCAGTCCAGCGATGAGGACGATTAGAACGGGTAACACAACACACGATGAACAACTTCCAAGAGAAAGTCAGCTTCATTTGGTCGGTCGCCGATCTGCTGCGGGGGGACTTCAAGCAGTCCGAGTACGGCAAGGTGATCTTGCCGCTCACCGTGCTTCGGCGACTCGACTGCGTTTTGGAACCCACCAAGCAGAAGGTGCTGGACAAGGCCAAGGCGTTGCCCAAGAAGGCCGACGAGGCGATGAAGGACATGATGCTCTGCTCGGCGGCGGGGCAGTCGTTCTACAACCTCAGCAAGTTCACCTTCCAGAGCCTCTTGGGCGATCAGGAGCACATCGCCGCCAATCTGACCAACTACATTGCCGGGTTCTCGGCCAACGCTCGGGAGATCTTCCTCGACAAGTTCAAGTTCGGCGACCAGATCGAACGGCTGGACGAAGCCAATCTCCTGTTCCTCGTCCTGAGCAAGTTCGTCGAGATCGACCTCCACCCCGACGTGGTGGACAATATCGAGATGGGCTACATCTTCGAGGAACTCATCCGGCGATTCTCAGAAGCCTCCAACGAGACAGCGGGGGAGCACTTCACGCCCCGTGAGGTCATCCGGCTGATGGTGAACCTGTTGTTCATCGCCGATGACGACGTTCTCCGCAAGAAGGGGGTGGTCCGCACGTTGTACGATCCTGCGTGCGGAACGGGCGGGATGCTTTCCGTGGCCGAAAACTACCTTCGGGAACTCAACCGCAGCGCCACGCTCAAGGTCTACGGGCAGGAACTCAACCCCGAGTCCTATGGCATCTGCAAGAGCGACATGCTCATCAAGGGGGAGGATGCCTCGAACATCAAGTTCGGCAACAGCTTCACCCAAGACGGCCTGCCAGGGGAACGGTTCGACTACATGCTCTCCAACCCGCCATTCGGCGTGGAGTGGAAGAAGGTCGAGACGTTCATCCGGGACGAGAACGAGAAGATGGGGATGAGCGGCCGATTCGGTGCTGGCCTCCCTCGGGTGAGCGATGGCTCCCTTCTATTCCTCCAGCACATGGTCTCCAAGTTCAAGCAGAACGGCAGTGGCTCCCGCTTGGCAATCGTCTTCAACGGGTCGCCGCTCTTCACCGGCTCGGCTGGGTCTGGGGAAAGCGAAATTCGCCGCTGGATCATTGAGAACGACCGGCTCGAAGCCATTGTCGGGCTTCCCGATCAGTTGTTCTACAACACGGGCATCGCCACCTACGTCTGGATCGTCACCAACCGCAAGCCAAAGAACCGCAAGGGCAAAGTCCAACTGATCGACGCCACGAGCGAGCGGTTCTACGTCAAGATGCGGAAGAGCCTCGGCAACAAGCGGAACGAGATTGGCGATGGGCAGAACGGGAAGGCCGACCAGATCGCCGAAATCACACGGATCTACGGCAACTTCAAGGATGGCGAGTTCTCCAAGATCTTCGATAACGAGGACTTCGGCTACTGGCGGATCACGGTGGAACGCCCGTTGCGGTTGAACTTCAGACTCGCTTCCGAACGAATCGAACGCCTCAAGGCAACGTCCGCTTTCCAGAATATCGCCAACAGCAAGAAGAAGGCGGGCAAGGAGCGGGATGCGGAAATCCGTGCTGGGAAGAAAGTCCAGCAGGAGATCCTGACAGCCCTCAGCGAGATGGATGCGACTCGCATCTACCGCAACCGGGACAAGTTCCGCAAGGTGCTGGAGTCGGCTTTTCAGGGAATGATGAAGTTGCCCACGGCATTCTGGAAGGTGATGCTTGATGCGCTGTCCGAGCGGGACGAAACCGCCGACATCTGTACCGATAAGGACGGCAACCTTGAGCCCGATCCCGACCTGCGGGACTACGAGAACGTGCCGCTGAAGGACGACATCCATGCCTACTTCAAGCGGGAAGTCCTGCCCCACGTCCCCGATGCTTGGATCGACGAGGAGAAGACCAAGAAGGGGTATGAGATCCCGTTCACCCGGCATTTCTACAAATACACGCCATTGCGGCCGTTGAAGGAGATCGAAGGCGAAATCACCCAACTTGAAGCGGAGATTCAAGGGATGCTCAAGGGGGTGATGTCGTGACGACAGATCGCCTCTTCTCAGATCGTGGCCCCCTGACATCCTCCCAAGGCTGCATCACCACCCGAATCAAGTACGTTTGCCACTCGATAACAAGTGGTTCAAGAGGCTGGGCGGAATACTACAGTGATGACGGACCGGTCTTCATCCGGATTGGCAATCTATCCCGCAGTTCAATCGATTTACGGCTGGACGATTTGCAGCACGTCGCACCGCCAGAGGGGGCAGAAGTAGAACGGACTCGTGCGGAGTGCGACGACATCTTGGTTTCGATAACCGCATACGTTGGGACAATTGGAATCGTACCAGCGGGGCTGGGGGAAGCCTACGTCAACCAACACACTGCGTTAGTGCGGCCACGGACTGGGCGTGTCATGCCACGATGGTTGGCATATTACCTCGCAGCGGAGATTTCGCAGAGCCAGTTTCGGCAGTTGATGTATGGTGGCACAAAGCAGGGTATCGGACTCGATGACCTCCAGAATCTATCCGTGCTGCTTCCAGCCATCGAGGAGCAACAAAGCGTTGTTTCATTCCTCGACTCCAAGACCGCCCAGATCGACACTCTGATCGCCAAGAAGCAGCGGATGATCGACCTGCTGCACGAGAAGCGGCAGGCCCTCATCAGCGAAGCCGTCACCAAGGGCCTCGATCCCAGCGTGCCGATGAAGGATTCGGGGATAGAGTGGCTTGGGCGGGTGCCGGAGCATTGGAGAATTACTCGTCTTGGCTGGGTCACTGCTGAAATCAATGACATCAACCATGAAATGCCTGCGTCCGTTGAAACTGGGGTTCCGTTTCTTTCGGCAAAAGACCTTCTTGATGACGGGACGCTAAACTTTACTGATAACATCAAGCTGATTGGCGAAGATGATTATGTACGGCTTTCGAGAAAGGTGAGGCCACGTCGCAACGATATTATTTACTCTCGAATCGGGGCTTGTTTGGGTAAGGCCCGCATAGTCGAGACGGATGAGCGGTTCTTGGTTTCATATTCATGCTGTGTTGTACGAGTCAGTGAGTCAATCGCCGACGCACGCTTTCTTCGTCATTTGCTTGATGGGGAGATGGTGCTAACGGAAGCAACAATGCGCACCCAGGGAATCGGCGTCCCCGATTTAGGTCTTCGGGAGATTTCTCGGTTTCCTGTTCCAGTGCCGCCAATTGAAGAGCAACGCAGCATCGCCAAGTTCCTCGATCAGCAAAACGAAACGGTGCGAAGACTTATCGGCATGTGCGAGTCCCAGATCGACAAGCTCCGAGAATACCGCCAAACGCTGATTTCCGCCGCCGTCACCGGCAAGATCGATGTGCGGAAGGAGGTGGCGTGATGCCAGTCGATCACACCGAGAAAGGCTTCGAGCAGGCCATCGAGCATTGCCTTCTCACGCACGGCTACGAGAAAGCCGACCCGACCTGCTTCCAGCCGGGCCTTGCCCTCGATCCCGCAACGCTACTCCGCTTCCTCAAGACCACCCAGCCGAAAGAATGGGCGAAGCTCGCCAGCATCTACGGCGTTGAGGTCGATGCCAAGGTCGTTCAGAACATCGCTCGTGACCTGGACCGGCGTGGGATGCTGGAGTGTGTCCGACACGGCGTCACCGACCGAGGGGTGAAGTTGCGACTGGCCTTCTTCAAGCCCGCCACCCGGATGAACCCGGAGACGCTGGCCCTCTACGAGAAGAACATCCTGACCATCACTCGGCAGGTGCATTACAGCGAGAAGCAGCCGGGGCTTTCGGTGGATGTGGTCCTCGGGCTGAACGGGCTTCCGCTTGCCACGGCGGAACTCAAGAACCGCTTTACCGGTCAGACAGCCGAAGATGCCAAACGGCAATACAAGAGCCGTGATCCCAAGGAACCGCTGTTTCAGTTCAAGCGGCGGGCGCTGGTGCATTTCGCAGTCGATCCCGACGACGTGTACATGACGACCCGGTTGGCTGGCAAAGAAACCTTCTTTCTGCCGTTCAACAAGGGGAGAGACGGCGGCAAGGGCAATCCCGACAACCCAGTATCGGGGTGGAAGACCGCCTACCTTTGGGAAGAGGTCTGGCAGCGGGATAGCTGGTTGGACATCATCGCCCGCTTCATCCACCTGTTGGTGGAGGAGAAGGTCAAGAACGGCAAGAGGGTCCGCACCGAGACGATGATCTTCCCCCGCTACCACCAACTCGACGCTGTGCGGAAACTTGTGGCGGCGGCGAAAGCGAATGGGGCGGGCACCAACTACCTCATCCAGCACTCAGCGGGATCGGGGAAGAGCAACACCATTGCTTGGCAAGCCCATCGTTTGGCAAGCCTGCACGACGACGATGACAAGATCATCTTCGATTCGGTCATCGTGATCACGGATCGGCGGGTGCTCGACAAGCAGTTGCAGGATACGATCTACCAGTTCGAGCATAAGCAAGGGGTGGTGGAGAGGATTGACGTTGACTCAGCCCAATTGGCAAAGGCTATCACGGCGGGCGCACGGATCGTCATCACGACCCTGCAAAAGTTCTCCTTCGTGCTGGACAAGATCAAAGACCTCCCCAAGCGGAAGTATGCCCTGATCGTGGATGAGGCCCACAGTTCACAGACGGGCGAATCGGCGACCAACCTGCGGCGAGTTCTGACTGCGACCTCGCTGGAGGATGCCGAGAAGGAGGAGGGTGGGGGCGATCCCTCGGAAAACGACGCCGAGGAAGAACTCCTGAAGGCGATCAACGCCCGAGGACCGCAGAAGAACCTCAGCTACTTCGCCTTCACGGCTACGCCAAAGCCCAAGACCCTGGAGGTGTTCGGGACGAACGGCCCGGATGGCAAGCCCCAGCCCTTCCATCTCTACTCGATGCGGCAGGCCATCGAAGAAGGGTTCATCCTCGACGTTCTCAGGAATTACACCACCTACAAGACCTACTACAAACTGGCGAAGGCCATCGAGGATGACCCCGAACTGGATCGCAAGAGGGCGACCCAGGCAATCGCCCGTTTTGTAAGTCTGCACCCCCACAATCTGGCGCAGAAGACCGAGGTGATCGTCGAACATTTCCGCACATTCACCTGCAAGAAGATCGGCGGTCGGGCCAAGGCGATGGTCGTCACCCGATCCCGGCTTCACGCTGTCCGTTACAAGGTAGCATTCGACAAGTACCTGAAAGACAAGGGCTACACGAACATTCGGGCACTCGTCGCCTTCTCGGGCAAGGTGAAGGATGGGGGGCTGGAGTATACCGAGGCTGGGATGAACGGCTTCGGTGAGCGGGAACTACCGAAGAAGTTCGACACGGACGACT
>CAYTJV010000078.1:0-18497 GCA_964438165.1 uncultured Planctomycetaceae bacterium
GGGGTCGGGTCTGGGGTGGTGAAAAGTCGGCCGTAGACTTGGATTCCGGATTTGTTCCGTTACTAAGAAAAGCCCGAAAACCGCGGTGTTTCTTGGACCCGCTGGAACAAAACTGGCATCCAAAAGGTGGCCCAAAGCCCAACTTTTCACCACCCCAGACCCGACCCCATTTCCTGTCCTGTACACCTCTGGTTGCCGTAGCTTGGGCCCCGGCCAGGTTTAGCGTCTGGTTCGGCGGCCTTTCGTAGCCGCTGCCTTTCTTTCTTGCGCTCGTTTCCGAACAGCCTCCCAGAAGGCCCCCTCGGATAGACCTTTCCCTTCCTTGATGCTTTGTCTGGAGCGGTTGAGCAACGCTTGAAATCGCGGCGAGCGCCCCAGCATGAGCCGCTCCAAGTCATCGTCATCGTAGGGCACCAGCAACACGGCGACGGCCTTGCCATTGCGGGTAATGACAAGAGGGCCCTCGGTGCCGCATTCGTCCAGATAGGCGCTCAAACGCGCCTTCACATCCGCCAAGGGGGCAATCCTCATGGCTCGTACACCTCTCCTCCGATTAAGAGTCGGCTGCGATCTTTCACGCCGACAGCCAATACGCGCACCTCTTGCGATGCCGAATCGACATCGTAGAAAACCCGAAAGCAATTATCGAGACCACAGCGAAGCTCCCAGGACGCCTCGAACGGAGCGGGCTGGTCCAAAGGTTTCCGATTCCGGGTTTCCTCAGTCGGAGTCAACGTCAACTGCTCCTTGATTGTTCGCCGAAGAAGCCCGTGGTGCTTGGACTCGATCAGGTCCAAGTGCTCGATGGCTTCAGGCGCAAAAGACAGCGTGAATCGGGGTCGCTTTGCCATTAGTCAGAATTATAGTCAATCCAGCCGAGGCGTCAATCCCACCTTGTGACTGCTGGCCGCCGTGCAACGCTGCAGCAACGGGTCGCGAATCGCGACCTGCGGGTTCTGCACTCGTGAATACGGTGGATTCGCCGATGAGGAGTGGAGACTCCAGGAGGCGAATGGATGACGAGGAAGCGTAGGACGTTTACGGAGGCATTCAAGGCGAAGGTGGCCCTGGCGGCGATTCGCGGCGAAGGCACGATTGCGGAACTTGCAAGTCGATTTGCCGTACATCCCAATCAAGTCACCAGTTGGAAGCAGCAGGCCGTCGAAGGGCTGCCGGAGGTGTTTGCCGATGGGGGGATAATGGGGTCGGGTCATTTCATGGCGCCTTTTTGGGGTTTCCGCGACTTGGGACGCCCCGGGGAGCGCAAGGTGGATTCCAGCCCCAACCGTTTCGCCGTCCTCTGCTGCCAAGCCGAGCCTCCCTGTTCTGCGAGGGATCGTCCCTGTGATTCTCGGCGACCTTATTGTCCTCAATCAGCATAGTGATCGCAACAAGGATTGCGCACAACACCTGACATGGGCCAGTGTTGAACGCCGCTGACCTACCACCCGCTGGTGGGATTTTCATTGATATACCTCCGCCCGATACGAGATCTACCCTGAGGATTATAGTGTTGGGACGCCATGCCCACCCGAGGAGCAAGCAAGAAAGCGACGACGAGTCGTCGCAGTCCAAGTTTCCACCTGACCGCTTCCTCTGGAGTGCGGTGACTCGTCACCGCTTTCTTTTTCACATCGCACGCCCGAGGAGCGAGAAAGAAAGCGATGACGAGTCATCGCACTCCAAGTCAGCCGAATACCCCACTGTTGCGGGGAATTGGGGAATTGAATGTCATTGAGGTAGAGCGTCCCAAAGGCAACAATAGATGTGGTGGGATCTGGGCGGCACCACGGTGTCGCCAACGGACTCCCATGGATTGCTCGCGAGAGTCTGACTTGCAGGATGGGGATAACGCAATTGGCCCGTGAGTATCGTCAATTCGCCGGTTTGCTGATTCTGCTGAGCGGCGTCTTGATTGGCGCTAATTCGGGCGGTTCAGAATCGCCTGCGATTCCAAAAGACGAAGCCGCAGCCCTTCGTCGGGAAGTCGCTGGACTGGTGCGTCAACTGGACTCCGATCAGTTCGATGCCCGGCAGCAAGCCGCGGTCAAGCTCCAGCAGCTCAAGGCTCGACCTGAGGCGGCAGTGATCTTGGCCGAGGAATTCCAGCGGGCCCTGGTGTCGCCCGACACCTCCTTCGAAGTCCGCCGGCAGGTGGAGCGTCTGCGATCAGGCCTCCCCCCGGTGGCCGCGGATCATCGGGAGATCGCTCCGTTGGAGGAGGTCGGGCGGTTGGTGGGCCAGTTGGAGGACAATCGCTACGGGGTGCGCCTGGGGGCGACCCGGCGACTGGAGTGGCTCCTGGAGAGTCCCAAGCTGGGCAGCGCGATTTACAGCCGGCTGAAACAGCGGCTGGATAAGCCGGACTTCTCCCTGGATGCACGACGATGGATCGAGCCGATTTGCGTCAAGGCCCGCGGGGTATGGCTGAGCAGCGACCCAGCCACCTGGGACTTGCCGGCGGTTGCCCAGTCGCAAATCCAAAGCTGGATCGACGACCTGGTGCGACCGGCGCCCGAGGCGAGCGCCGCCGGCCAGCCGCGAGAGCGGGAAAGGGCGCTGCGGGAACTGCGCGACCTGCTCGCCCACGACCGTTACGAGGCCAAAGTCAAGCAGGCCCTGGAAGCTCGCTTAGGGCATGGAGACTTGGATTCCCGCGCGGCGCGCGAGCTAGGCGTACTGATCGACCTGACCCGGCCTGCGATGGTCGCCGAGTTCTGGCAGGGTCGCCGGCACCTGAACACGCAGCACCTCACGATCGGGGTGCCGAGCCGGGCGGCCGGCGCCGATCGCGCCAGCCACTTTGACTACATCGATGACCACGCGGCGTTTTGCGTCAGCGGGCAGAACCTTTCGTCGGGCCATCATCGGGTCGGCGTTGCCTTCGCGCACCCCAAGTCGCTGGGTGCGATGTTCCACCTGGTGAACTTGACCACGCCGCGGCGCAAAATGGCTTACGCCTGCTTGACCCAAGGGGACCAGGGCAAACGCCTGGCCCAAATCACCCGCCGCACGCTCCAGGAATTCCTGGCCGCCAAACAGCGGCTGTCCTTGGAAGAACTGTTCCTGCTGGAGCAACTCGACCCGGCAGAGGTCTCGCGATTTGCCGGCCAATACTTCCTGGCCGTGGAGGATCAGGCGATTCCCGAGGAGGTTGTCGAGGCCTACGTGGGACGGCCCACGGCGCCCGGCTTGGAACTGGTCGGGCGCCCTCTCAATGCGGTGCAGGCAAGCCGGCACGGCGTCATCTGCTACCTCCTGGCAACCGACGGGAAAAAGGCGACCGTGCCCGATCTGCTCACGGCAATCGAGAAGGGCCGATTCCTCCCGCCGACGCCGAAGGCGCCGTATCGGCTGCCTTGGATCGCCGCGCTGGCAATTGCCTCCCGGGATCCGTGGCCGGGGGCCGATCGGTGGCTGACGCAAGTCGTGGGGCAGACCGATGCGCTTTTTGTGGGACGCGACCCGGCTCCCGAATTGGGGGCGACGGCAGGGGGCGTCTTGCTCGCGCAGCACCGGGAGGAGCCGCTCCGGTTCGGGTTGAAGGAAGTGGAAGATCCGCTGCTCCAGCGCGCCGGCTTGACCGGCTACCGGTTCCCGACCCCCGAAGCGCGCCAACGAGTCCAGCAGTGGTGGTCGGAGCATCAGACCAAGCAGTTGCCCTGACAGCAAGGAGGCCAACGGCCGGTTTCACGGTTTCCATCCGTGTTATCCGCGTAATCCGTGGTTCTTCTATTTGGCTTCCGGGACTTCCACCACCTGGTGCCGGTGGGCCACGATTTTGAACTCCTCGGCGAGATACTCCTGGTCGCGTTTTCGGACAATCAGGCGATACGAGCCGGGAGGAAGAGCCAGCCTCAATTGCCCTTTGGCTGAAGGGCAGTCGATCACGACTTCGCCGCCGTCGTCGACGACCTGCACCGCCACGTCCGGCCCGCGTACGTCAATCACGAGGCTCCCTCGACCTGCGTCCTTCCACCAGAGCCCCACCGCCAGCCCGGCGGCAAGAACGCCCGCGCCCGCAAGGCCGACCAGGAGCCAGCCGACCCCGCGGCGCCGCGTGACCGTTGGCTGCGGCGATCCGGCCACGACAGACGCGCCTTGGCTGGCCACCGGGATCGGGAGGGTCGCGGCATCGTGGACATTGGACCGGGCATCGGCCTCCAGGACGGAATCCCTGCCGGTCGAGGTCGATTCCGCGGCAGGCACGAGCGCGAGACATCGCTCCAACCCTGCAATCACCTCGCCCATTGTCGCCGGGCGGTCTTCCGGCTGCTTGGCGAGCATGTGCCGCAAAAGCCTGCCCAAGGGTTTCGGAACGTCGGGGCGGCTGGCGCGAATCGAGGGCACCGGCTGCTGGCGGTGGGCCTGGAACTTGGCCTCGGCCGTGTCCCCGGCGAAAACCGGCTTGCCGACGAGAAGGAAATGGAGCGTGCAGCCCAGGCTGTAGATGTCGCACGCCGGCCCGAGGGGCGTCGAGTCGGCCGCCTGCTCCGGCGCCATGTAGTCGGGCGTGCCATAGGCGATTCGCCGCTCGTGGGTTTCGGCGGGCTCGCCGTCGACGCCGCGCTCGGAGAGCCCGGCGACCAGGCCGACGATCCCCAGATCGAGCACTTTGACCGTTCCCTGCCAATCGAGGATCAGGTTTTCCGGCTTGACGTCCCGGTGGATCATGCCGTGCCAGTGAGCGTACTCTAATCCCCGCGCGGCCTGCAGGACGTACTCCACGGCGGTCGCCACCGGCAACGCGCCTCGATCGGCGATCAGCGATCCCAAGTTGCTCCCCTCCACGTACTCCATCGCCAGGAAGCGGACTCCCTTGTCCTCGCCCGCATCGAACGCGGTGACGATGTTGGGATGCGACAGCCGGGCCATGGCCTCGACTTCGCGCTGGAAACGCTCCACGGAGAGGTGAGACTTCATCGAGCTGGGCGGAAGCACCTTGAGCGCCACGATGCGCTTCATTTGCCGGTGCATGCAGCGGAAAAGCCGGCCCATCCCACCCTTGCCAAGCCGATCCAGCACGACGTAGCTCCCCAAGGCCAGCCCACGCGTCTTGCCCTCGAGCAAAGCCCGGGCCTGGAATGGCGTGAGCATCCCGCGGCGGATCATTTCCCCAGCCAGATCTTCCGAGGTCGCAGGGCACCGCTCCTCCGGGATGCTGTCGAAGAACGACTGGACCTCTCCCGGGGGCAGAATGCCCGATTCGTAGAGCGCCGCGACGAACTTTTCAAAACCACTAGCAAGCATCGGCATGCCAAGTTCCGCAAACCCTGTCGCAAAAAACTGTGCCCTTAGAATAGCAATCCAGTTGGTCACTTGGAAGCCCCCAGTTTGGACTATTCGGTCGAAGGCTGGAGTCTTGCGGAGCCACCGTCGATAGGCGAAAATACACGGGATAGGTTCTGGGGCGCGCCGGAGGCAAGGGTAGCGGTTCGATGGCCGTGTCGTTCCAAAAGTTCATGCGGCGCCTGCTCCGCAGCCGGTTGATGACCGACCGGGAGGTGGGCGAGTACCTCGACACGTTCCCGCCGGAGAAACGCCCTCCCGACGGCAACGCATTGGCCGACTCGCTGGTGCGGGACGAGAAGCTCAACCGTTGGCAGGCCAAAGCGATTCTCCAAGGCAAGGAGAAGGGGCTGGTGCTCGGCGAGTTCGCCCTGCTGTCTCAGATCGGCAAGGGAGGGATGGGCGACGTGTTCAAGGCCGTACACCGTCCTTCGGGCGCTTTCGCGGCGGTCAAAGTGCTCCCCGAAGAAGCGGTCCGGCAGTCCGCGGCAAGGCCTTTGCCCGCCTCGGAGAGCACCCAGGTGCACACGAGCCAGCCGTCCGTGGCCCTAGGCGGATTCCATCAGGAGGGTATGGCCGCGTCGCGGCTTTGCCATCGGAGCATCGTCGCCACGTACGACGCGGGCGAGCAGGACGAGATCCACTACCTGGTCATGGAATACGTCGACGGCCAGGACCTGGGCAGCCTGGTCCAAAAGCACGGCCCCGTGGGAGTCGCTTCGGCCGTTGGCTGGATCCTCCAGGTGGCCCGCGGCCTCCAGTACGCCCACAGTAAGAACGTCATTCATCGCGACATCAAGCCCGGCAACCTGCTGTTGGATCGGGAGGGGACGATCAAGATCCTGGATATGGGCCTGGCGCGGGTGGTGGAGGAGGAAACGGTGCCGCCCGGCGCCACCCTGGCCGAGCGACTGACGGTCCAGGGGGAGATGCTGGGCACGGTCGATTACATCAGCCCGGAGCAGGCCATCGATACCCGCACCGCCGACCGCCGCTCCGACGTCTATTCACTCGGCTGCACGCTCTATCGGCTGCTGACCGGCAAACCGATCTACGAGAAGGGAACCTCGATGGGGAAGCTCTTGGCGCACCTCGACGCGCCGATTCCCTCGCTGCAAGAGGCGCAGCCGGAAATCTCCGCGATGCTCGACCGGGTTTTTCGCAAGATGGTGGCCAAACGGCCCGAGGATCGCTGCCAGTCGATGAGCGAGGTCATCGCCGCGCTGGAGGCATGCCCGGAGTCCGGCGTCCGCTCTCCGCAGACCGCGTCCGCGAAGCCTGAGCGAGCAGCGTGGGTCAGCCGTCCAGCGGCGACCGCCGACAAGGCAAGCTCTCCGGAGCGGGGAACCGGGAAGATCGAGGACTCCACCACGAGTTCCATCGACCTGGGGACGCCGTAATCCTACCTCGCGTGGGCGTGCATGGGCATGGGGGCGAGCCACTGTTCCATCGCGGCAGCGATGTTGCGGAAGGGGGTGTTGCGATCCCACTGACACTGCGCGATCAGTTCGCCGTGGCCGAAGTCCAGGGCCGCCCGGACCCGGCGCACCGCAGCCTTGACGTCGTCCGCCGTGCCTTGGGCGAGGATCCGCTGCGGGTCGATGTCGCCCCAGAACGTAACCCGGTTGCGGAACCGCGCGGCGAGCGACTGGATGTCCATCGAGAACAGTTGCGCGTGGATCGCGTCAAGACCGATTTCCACCAGGTCTTCGAAAATGGCCTCGATGTTGCCGCCGCTGTGGAAGAAGGCGAATTTGTCCCGGGCGCGGAGAACCTGGCAGTACTCGCGGTAGAGCGGCTTGAAGACCTCGCGGAACACTTGCGGCGACGGCAGAAGCCCTTGTTCGGAGCCCCAATCGTCCATGAACACGACGCCGTCGACGTCGGTCTCAGCCCAGAGCGCGATCTCGCGGCAGTAGAAATCGTGGAGCACGGCCAAGAGATCGCGGATCGGCCGCGCGCCCGAGCCCAGATCGGCCAAGGCGGCCTCCGGCCCGCGAAGCCACTGCAACCGCTCCAGCGGCCGCACGTCGGTCCACGCCAGCACGAAGCGCGAGGTGGCCGCGCAGCCCCGATTGACCGCGGCGAAGTTTGCCATTTCCAGGAGATCCACGGGCGGGCGGTACGTGGCCAGTTGGCAGAGATCGGCCAGCGGCGAGTGCGTCAATTCCCCCGTCGCGCCGCGCTGGCCGACCTGCCACGCGCAGCCCCAGGCGTCGGTATACTGCCCCAGCTTGTAAAGCGTGCCTTGGGCCCGGTGGCCGCGGGGATAGCGGAAGTCGGGCCGGAGGATGTCGTTGGGATAGCGGCGACTCATCTCCGCCAGCTCGTCGCCCCGGAGCGCCTCAACCGCCGGGGCCGGCCAGAGATCGCGCGGCGCGCGGTCGATCGGTTCGTGACTCAGCGTGCGGATCACTCGGTCTCGCGAAGTCATCATAGTTCAGCAATCATCCCTTCCGCGACCTGGCGCAGCCGCTGCCGGTCGAGCAGACGCACGTGGTAAGGATCGGGCTGGGCGATGAGGCCTGCCTCAGCCAGGCGGCGGATTGTTCGCGAAAAGGTCTCGCTGGTCAGGTTCAAGTGGCTGGCGATGTGCCGCTTGAGCGTGGGCAATTCCACCGCGCCGGCGGCATTCGTTTCGGCATCGAGCAGGTATCGGGCCAGTCGGCCGGCCGCGTCGCGGAGGACCACGTCTTCGATCAAATCGACCAGGTGCCGCACCCAGGCCGCCATGCCGATCAGCATCTCCCGGCACAACTCATGGTCGCTTTCCAGGAGGCCGCGAAATGCGTCCAGCGGCAACAGCGCACAGACAGTCGCCGCCACGGCTTCCGCGTTGGCCGGACAACGGAATCCACCGATGGCTGCCACCTCGGCGAAGGTATTACCCGGTCCGATCATGTGCAGCACGTGCTCTTTGCCGCTGGGCGCGGTCTTGAACACGCGGACCAACCCGTTGCCCAGCACGTACACCCCCGGGCACTCGTCCCCTTGCCGAAAGATCATCTTTCCCTTGGCGAACCGGCAGACCCGCGCAATGGTCGCCAAGCGTTGGAAGCCCCGCGCGTCGACCCCGGAAAACAGCCGACACCCGTGCAGGATCTCGGCAACGTTCAAGCTCACAGTCGGTCCCTCAAACTCTATGCTCTGGGAAAAATGATCCTTCGGCCACCCTGTCGGGGGGAAGAACCCTACACAACGGCAATCCGACATTATTTTGTCCGGGGTTGACCTAGATCAAGGGCCCTAGTGGCCGACAGCGGATATTATATCCCTCAGTCCGATCGCGGGCTGACGGCGCCGGGAGGCCGGCTCGCCGGCCGTGTCGTTGGTATGTTACGAGGAATTCTGGCCATTTGGAGAAGCGAAAATGTTCTGCAATCAGTGTGAGCAAACGGCCCGGGGCGTGGCCTGTGCGAACGGTGTGGGAGTCTGTGGCAAGAACGAGGATGTCCAATCGCTGCAAGAGACCTTGCTTTACGGGCTGAAGGGCATGGCGGCTTACGCCAACCACGCCCGGCGACTAGGAAAAACCGACGAATCCATCAGCGCCTTCATCGAAGAAGCCCTCTTCGCCACCATGACGAACGTGAACTTCGACCTCGACTCTTTGCTGGAACTGGTCCTGGAGTGCGGCCGCAAGAACCTCCGCGCGATGGAGCTCCTCGATGCCGGGCACATCGAGCGGTACGGCGAGCCCTCGCCCACTACCGTTCGGGAGGGGACGGTTGCCGGACCGGGAATCCTGATTACCGGCCACGACCTGCTTGACCTGGAGCACCTCCTGAAGTCCTGCGAGGGGACCGACGTGAAGGTCTATACCCACGGCGAGATGCTCCCCGCCCACATGTATCCTCGCCTCCGCGAACACCCCAATCTGGCTGGACACTATGGGGGGGCTTGGCAGAAGCAGCGCCAGGAGTTCGATCGTTTCTCCGGCCCGGTCGTCGCCACGACCAATTGCATCCTGATTCCCAAGGCCGGCTATGCTGACCGAGTATTCACTACGCGGTTCACCGCGGTGCCGGGCGGGAAACGGATTCTCGACGAGGATTTCTCCGCCGTCGTGGCCAAGGCCCGGCAGTGCTCGCCCCTGCCCGACGCGCCGGAAACTGTCTCGACCATCGGGTTCCATCACAACGTGATCCTCGGCCTGGCCGGCACGATCGTGCAGGCGGTCAAGGAAGGCAAGATCCGCCGTTTCTTCGTCATCGGCGGCTGCGACGGCGCCGAGCCGGGCCGCAACTACTTCCTCGACTATGCCCAAGCCACGCCCCCCGATTCCTTCATCCTCACGCTAGGCTGCGGAAAATTCCGCATCCGCGAGCACGACTATGGCACGCTCTTGGGTCTGCCGCGTCTTTTGGACATGGGCCAGTGCAACGACGCCTACGGGGCCATCAAGGTGGCCGTGGGTCTGGCCGAGGCCTTCGGCTGTTCCGTCAACGACCTGCCGCTCACGCTGGTCGTCTCCTGGTTCGAGCAGAAGGCCGTGGCCGTGCTGCTGACGCTCCTGGCCCTAGGCGTGAAAAGGATCACGCTCGGCCCGAACCCCCCCGCTTTCGTCTCCCCGAACGTGTTCAAAATCCTGCAAGAGAAGTACGATCTGCGTCTAACCGGCCGCAGTGCCGCCGAAGACCTTGCCGTGGCCATGGCGGTGTGAGAAGCTAATGACCTTGTAGCTGCGGAACATGCGCTCGGCGCGGGTCTCCTGACCCCGCCGACGTCGCAACCGAAGGTCTCCTTCTGGTTTGGGAGACCTTCGGTCATCCTATGTGCGGGGTCGGGAGACCCGCGCACAGCGCATGTTTGCCCCGTGCCGTACATGGCCAAGCTGGCAGCTTGCCCTACGAGGATTGACAACCGCCGCGGCGAATGTCAGGATCGTCGCATGCACCGATTGCACGGTCGGAGGCTGCGATGCGACGACATGTTCTTTGGACGGGATTCATCCTCACCCTGGCGTTCCTTGGCACATCCTTTTTGCACGAGGCCGCGCTCGGCGAGGGTCTCCCGACCCCGGCGCCTTCACGACCGAAGTGCTCCTCCGAGGTTCGGAGACCTTCGGTCGTCCTGTGTGCGGGGTCGGGAGACCCGCGCACAGCGCAGAGCGAAACCGCGAAGACCGAGCAGCTTATCGCCGCCGCGCGCGAGTTGCGCGAGAAGTTTTGGCGCGACCCGCACCGGCCTAGGTATCACTTCCAGCCGCCGGCCGCCTGGATGAACGACCCGAACGGGGCCGTCTACTGGAAAGGGCGCTACCACCTCTTCTACCAGCACAATCCGGAGGGCGGATACTGGAAGTGGATGCAATGGGGCCACGCCTCCAGCGCCGACCTGGTCCATTGGGTCCACCATCCGATTGCCTTGACGCCCACGCCGGGCGGCCCGGATCGCGACGGCTGCTTCAGCGGCGGGGCCGTGGTCCGCGATGGCGTGCCCACGTTCATCTATCACGGCGTGCCCGAGGGCACTTGCATCGCCACCAGCACCGACGACGAGCTGATCCACTGGAAAAAGCACCCCGAGAATCCGGTCATCAGCAACAAGAAGATCCGGGGCGAGTTCACCCCCTATGATCCTTGCGCATGGAAGCAGGGCGACTCGTGGTACGCCCTGTGTGGTTGGGGCGGGGTCCACGGGGCCAACGCGCCGCCGGGCGATATCGCCTACCTGTTCAAATCGCCCGATCTGGTCCGCTGGCAGTACGTGCATCCGTTCTACAAGTCGGACCGCCGCTGGACCGAGGCCGGTGAGGACTGCGCCGTGCCCGACTTCTTCCCCCTGGGCAACAAGCACGTGCTGCTCTTCGCCAGCCACAAGCGCGGCGGGCAGTATTACGTGGGCCGGTACGAGGGCGATAGTTTTGTTCCGGAGCGTCATGGGCGCCTGAATTTCCACGGTGGGCAGTTGATCGCGCCCCTCTCGATGCTCGACGGCAAGGGCCGCCGGCTCTTTTGGGCCTGGATCAAGGAGGCCCGGTCCGAGGACGTTTGCCGTGCGGCAGGCTGGGCCAGCGCGCTGACGCTCCCCAGGATCCTCTCTTTGGGCGAGGACGGCTCGCTGCGTATGGAGCCGGCGCCCGAGCTGGAAATGCTCCGCTACGACCTCCGCGAGCAAAAGGACCTGGTCCTGTCCGCGAACGCGGAACACGCAATCAAAGACCTTCGCGGCGACAGCCTGGAGATCTCCCTGGAAATGGTGCCCGAGCAGGCCCGGGAGTGCGGGATCAAGGTCCGCTCGTCGCCCGACGGCGCGGAGCAGACCGCGATCGTTTACGACTCGAAAGCCAAGGTCTTGAGGATCGAGTTGGGTAAATCGACGCTCGACCCGGCGATCAAGTACCCATACCTGCCATTCGGCGGCGCCTTCGTCGCCAAGGATTCGCCCGATGGCCGTCGCACGGTCGACCACCAGGCCGCGCCGCTGGAACTCGCCCCAGGCGAGCCGCTCAAGCTGAGGATCTTCGTGGACCGCTCGGTGCTGGAGGTCTTCGCCAACGGGCGGCAGTGCCTAGTGCAGAGAATCTACCCGACCCGGAGCGATAGCGTGAACGTAGCACTTTTGGCCCGCGGCGGACAAGCCAGAGTGGTTTCGCTCAAGGCGTGGAACATGCACCGGGCGCAGTAGCGCGATTGCGGGGTGCGGCGGCTCGCGGTTCAAGTCGTTTCCGGTGCAAACCGACGAACATCTTCTGATGGTAATGCGGTACGTGGAACGCAACGCGGTTCGCGCAGGTCTTTCTCCACGTGCCAAAGCGTGGCGTTGGAACTCAGCCTGGGCTCGCTTCCACAGGGATCAACCTCCAGAAGCGGACCCTTACGCGTTTTGCCAGTCGCGGTGCGTGTAGCTGCGCAGTTTGTTGGCCTCGGCGTCGTTGATGAATTCTTCCTTGGCCGCATCCCACTTGAGCTTTCGGCCCAGGAGGATCGACAGGTAGCCCATGTGAAGGCTCAGATGGAGCATGTGCATGGTCTGGACCGTGTAGGTGGTGGGCTTGCGCGACTTGACGCAGTCGAGGAAGTTCCGCTGCTCGCCGGGGGGCATCGGCCAGTGCTTGGACGTTTCGGGCGTGTACTTGGTGTGGAGGATCTTCTCGTCGCTGGCCTGGAGGCGGTCGCGCCAGGCGGCGTTGCCCACCCAGCCCTTGCTGCCGATCAACCGAATGCCGGTCCCGCCTGATTTGACGTGTACCACGATGCCGTTGGAATAGCGGAAGTTGACATCGTACTTGATGATCACGTTGGTCAGCGAGTTCTTCGGAATCTCCCCCGTGCCTTCGGCTTCCAGAGCGCACATTTCCGGCGCGCCCGCGGCGAGTTGGGCTGTGTCGAACTGGTGCGAGCCCCAATCCAGCAGCGGGCCGGAACCGAAATTCCTCACCATCCGCCAATTGTTGCCCGCCACGATGATCGGCCGGTAGGGAATGAACTCCGCCGGCCCCACGAAAAGATTGTAGTCCAGATCCTTGGGAACGGGCGCCTCGGCCTGGTTGGGCAGCACGTCGCCCTCCGGCAACTGGACTTCCACCCTCTCCAGATCGCCGATGGCCCCGTTGCGCAGCCACTCGACCATCTTGTGATAGTGCGGCACCGACCGGTCCTCCAGGCCGATCTGGAAGACGGCCTTCCGCCTGGTCGCCAGGTCCGCCAGCGCCCGGCCTTCGGCGATGGTCTTGGTGGGCTTCTCGCAGAAGACGTCCTTCCCGGCCTCCAGCGCCATCAGCGACATCGGCACGTGCCAATGGTCGGGCGTCGAGATCACGGCTGCGTCGATCGACTTGTCGTCGATGATGCTGCGGAAGTCGGTGTAGCTCTTGCAGTCGGTATTATTGTGGTGCTTATGGACCATTTTCTGGGCGGCTTCGCTCTTGCTGCGGAAGACATCGCAGACTGCCAGGACCCGCGCGTCGTCCTGCGCCAGGAAATTCGTGAGGTTGTTGTGCGTGCCCTGGCTGCCCATGCCGATGAAGCCGAGGGTGATCTTCTTCGACGGCGCATCCGCCCCGAGCACCTGCCCGGGCACAAACATCGGCGCCGCCGCAGCCCCCAGCATCCCCTTCAGCGTGTCCCGACGGGAAATCTTCCGGACGTGGTTGGTCTTCATAGCTGCGATCTCCACACTTCACAGTTCAATGGGTGTCTGACAGTAGGATTACCAGAAACTCCTTGCAGGAGCAAGATCCTGCAGGTGCCGGCTACAGAGGGCGTTGGGGCCCGGATTCGGGCCGCTCGCGAGGCCCAGGGGCTCACCTGGTATGCTGTGGCGAAACGGGCGGGCATTCCGAACCCGAGCACCGTGCGCGACATCGAATACGGCCGTGACACAAAACTCTCCAGCGTGCAGGCGATCGCGAAGGCGCTGGGGATGCAGGTGGAGTTGGTTGAAACGAGATTGTAGGTGCGACAATCGCTCGGGTGGGAGGCCCTAATGCTTTGCGAACGGCGTGCTTTGGGCGTCGAGTCCGCAGAACCACGCCCGTCGAAGACTCCGGGCGTGCCACCCGACCCGCTCTGACCCCAAGAAGCCACTTGGGATGGACATTTGGTCCAATTATGTCGTAGAATATTTGTATGTCATCCGCAGATCAGCCGACCCAGGAACACCAGGTCGGGATTACCAATGCGCAGGAGAACAATCCCGACCGGACGATCGCTGATTTGACGGCGGACATGAATGCCCGCTTCGCGGCGGGAGACTTTGCGGAGGCGGCACGCATCGCGCTGGCGATCACGGCGAGGAGCAAAGACGAACTGCGCGAGACGTTCCTGAGACATCGAACCACGGTGCTCTACCTCGATCACGAGGCATTCGGGATTTACGGAGTCATCGAGCCCAGTTATGACTTGCGCGTCGATGGGATGACGGAGAATGTGCTGGCAGCCGCGATGGAGTTCGGCAAGCGGCATGCGCAGGAGGCGGTCCTCATTGCCCGCACGATCGGGGAAGACGAAGTGGACCCCGCCGAACGCCTGGGACTGGTCCTCATCCTCATGCCGAAACTATGAACGCTGAAAAATCCGTCAGACAGATCGCCGAAGAGTGGAACGCGAAAGCGAAGTCGGAGGGCATGTACCTCGACCAAGATCCTTGGTCCATCCCGCCACGGCCGGGCTCCCTCCTGGACGTTCCCGAAACCCGCGAGTCCAAGGAGCGAGTGGCGCGGCTCCGCGCACGGATCGCTGAATTGAACCGGGAGAAGACTGCCATGGTGGAACCGGTGCCGGAGGGGGCGAAAGGGAAGGTGCAGGGCATTGCGGTTCCGGGCGTGCTCCCCACGGCAGCCGACGCACCACCGGCGGACGCTCCGCAGCACTGACGCGTTCGTGATGTCAGTCATTCCACCTGTGTGCCTGTGTGCCTGTTAGGCCTCGTTCCGAAGCTCCGCTTCGCAAGCGCACTTCCCGGTCGCGTGGCACGCCCAGAGTCTTCGATGGGCGTGGGGGTGTTGTGTTGTGGCTGGCCCCCGGCTACGCTATTCGGGAGTGAATCGCTCGTATCTGGCTGCCGGGGGCAAGGGGGAGGTAGGGTCGACTACATCCAACGGCAATCCGGTGCGCCGAGGGCTTGTGGCTCGACCAGAGGATTGGCAGTGGTCCAGCGCGCGTTGGTGCGCCGGTATTCGACCGGTGCGAATCGAGATCTCTCAACACGCTCCCGCTCAAGCATGAATGGGTGCGTTGATGGTTGGGGCGACGGACAAACCTGTTGTTCCGGAGAGGGAGTAGAGGCCGCTTGGTGGTTCCCACGCCCTTCGCAAAACCTCAGGGCGTGCCACACGCGACCGCTCGCGCGAGTCGACCAACCACGCCCTTCGCAAAGCCTCAGGACGTGCCACCCCGACCCAGGCCGCGCGCAGGCTATGGACCAGCGGCGCTGCAAAGCGCATAATTCACGTGTTGCCTGCTTGATTTTCAGAAGCGCGTCGGAACAACGCCAATCGCTGTGGTGCCATCCGCAGCGCGTAAAACAGAATGCGATCAGTACGGCAGAACATCGAGCGTCTCGAAGGCTGGTATCCAAGCCTCTTCGTGGAGCCTCATGTTGTCGCGGCGGTTGCCGTGCTGAGCGAGTATTCCGAGTCTCCAGCGAGTTTTGAACTTTACTGCGAAAACGTGCCGGAACTTGAGGAGTTCGGTGGAGAGATGCGTCTAGAACTGAGTTGGGCCCGCAGCATGGAAGCCAAGGCGGAACGGCTGCGGGCGACGATGCAGCGGAGTCCGCTCGTCGAATTGGCGGCCACGGCTGTGGCCTTGGTCGTTGCGCGACAGGTCTTGGACTTGGGTCGGTTGGAGGTCACGGCCTACCGCGATCGCGCGGATTTTCGCTCGCCGCGGCGTCGTGCCCTCCTGGAAATCAGTGGAACCGAAGTGGCGGGCGAGCTCCTCCGGCGTCACCGGGAAAAGGTCGCTCAAGCAACGAGGAACCCGTTCGGCTGGGACGCCTATGTCGTCGTGTGCCTCTTTTCCGCGCGGGGACACCGCATCCGGCTCTCGCGCCACGAATGTTCGGAGGGGATGTCATGAGTAAGTCGAAAGAAAAACCCTATGGCCGGGCCCTGGAACGACTGATGACGGAGAAGACGAAATTGCTCTCGCAGGCCCAGGCATTTAGCCAGATGGGCCTGACCGAGACGGCCCGACCGTTGTGGCGGTCGGCCGCGTCGTTGGAGGAAGCCGTCGCCCCGCGCTTGGACGCCATCGGCCGCAGCCGGGAGGCCGCCCTGCACCGGATTAGCGCGGCCACCTGCCATCGCAATGCCGGCCAGTTTTCCCAGGCCGCGAACCTGTTTCAAGGCGCGCTGGCCGGCCCGCTGAACGACGCCACGCGCGCGGATGTCGAACGGTTCCTGGACGGGTGCTTGGCCGAATTGGAGACATCCTCGCCCTCGCGCTCCGTCGCGGCCATGTGACTACTGGCCGAGTGCGGTCACCCGCCAGATGTTGTGCGGATGGCCGGGGCGATCGGAGACGGATTTGTGGCTCGCCCAGAGGATTGGCAGTGGTCCAGCGCGCGTTGGTACGCCGGTATGCGACCGGTGCGAATCGAGATCTCTCAACACGCTCCCGCTGAAGCATGAATGGGTGCGTTGATGGTTGGGGCGACGGACAAACCTGTTGTTCCGGAGAGGGAGTAGAGGCCGCTTGATGGTTCCCACGCCCTTCGCAAAGCCTCAGGGCGTGCCACCCGACCGCCCTCCCGCTCAGGCCCCCTCGAGTTATCGGTCCGTCGTGCTAGACTCAGGGCTGTCGGAGGAATTGAAATTCCTATCGCGAGGGAGGAGAGACGATGAGCAACCTCGGCCCGATGTATCTTGTACGGATCAACGGGAACGAGTTCGGCCCGCTGTCGGTCGACCAATTGCGAGAGATGGCCGCTCACGGGACGCTCGGCCTGGAAGATGAAGTGCAACGAGTGGGCGGCACCGGCTGGCGACCGGCCGGCAAGGTAAGCGGGCTGTTTGCCCGTCAGCCGCCGCCCGTCCCGTCCCCATACCTGACCCAGCCGCCTTCCGCCCCTCTACAACATGTCCGCCAAGATCCCGTCCGGGTTCCTGCAGGACCTATACCTCCGCCCATCCCGCTACCAAGGGCTACGAAGAAACCCACGACGGCATTCAAGGCACTTGGTTGTCTAATCATGCTTCTAGTCGGAGTAATCGGTTTTGGCATCTTCATCAGTGGCAGCAAAAAGTTTAACGTGGAAGCATACTACAGGAACGAGACTACCACGGGCACCATAAGCGTCTTCATCTACTCATACAAGCCTGGGATTACCAAGACCGATGTCGAAAGGCATAGCGAGTCTCTCATGCACACTAGCGGTGGGGTTACGGAGGCGTACTATTATCCAGAAGGAGCGTCAATTCCGCGTGATGGAGTCACGCTAGCAAGAGGACTGTTAGAAGTGTGGAGCGTCATCGACAGGTTCCCCGGGTGGAAGTACCATTATTCAGTTCTTCCGGGCGGAAGCAGGGAACTCTCCGAGAAATAGTGATTCCCGCTCATGGCGCCTTCGGCCACTGCCAAGTGCGGGTTTATGGGTGAATCGAGGAGATGACGATGCCCTTCCCGCCAGAAGTGAAATGCAGGATGTTTGTTCGCTGTATGCGACATTGCTGCCTTTGCCGCAAGCAATGCGGCGCAAACATCGAGGCCGCACACATAGTTGACGAAGCCGCTGGTGGGTCAAATGACGAGGAGAATGGAATCCCCGTTTGCTTTGATTGCCACCAAGAAATCGGTGCATACCGTGATAGCCATCCGAAAGGGAATAAGTTCAGCGCAGAGGAACTCCGGGCGCGTCGAGATAAGGTCCACGAACTTGTCCAATCGGGGCAGTTTCCCGTTTTTCCTCCGAGAGAGTCTCCGACGCACGCGGAGTACCAAAAGCGGGTAATGGATCGGCTGGCGAAACTTGCCGACGAATTGTATAGCGAGTTCAACCCCGCCTCTGAAGACTACCTCACGGCCCACCACGGGCTGCAAGAGGCGCTCGCTCTGATCCACGCGGATTTCGAGCGGTTCAAGGACGCAATACTCGCGGCTGGAGAATGGGAGGGCTGGGTTCTCCTACCACGGGACACCCTCCGGTTTGAAAGGATTCTCGAACCTCTCCGCTCCGACCCGTTCATCCCGAACAAGATCCGGAAGGTCGTCATTGAGCTCTTGGAACGCAGGTTGGCTGCCTTCAGTGAGATCTCCAATGAGCAGCTACTTGAGTACCGGAACGCTTTGGCAACCGGGAAGATCAAACCTGATGAAGCGAACTGGATTCCCATCATGAACCGCATAAACATGGAGATGACAAAGCGGCACTGCGGTCCCGCGCAGATCGAGACCGCAGTGCATGAGATCCGCGCGCTGATCCAGATTGAGAAGGGGGACAGGCGCGCTTATTGACGGGGCGGCCGAACCAGAAATCCGGCTAGGTCGGGAAGATGATGGACTGACAACATGGAAACGGTTTACCTCGAAACGACTTTCGTCAGTTATCTTGTCGCGTTGCCTGCTCGCGATCTTGTGATTGCCGCGCACCAACAGGTCACACGAGACTGGTGTTGACGTGGAACTTGCAGGCACCTGGCCAACGCGCAGATTTCGCGGCGCGTAGCCCGGATCTGTAGCGAACGTGGCTTCGTCATGCCGACGATTTGCGGCATGGTTCAAAAACGGGGACAGGCACCTCGCTAGCACGCGTTTTTTTCG
>CAYTJV010000079.1:0-18481 GCA_964438165.1 uncultured Planctomycetaceae bacterium
TGCCCGGCCCGGTGCACAAGACCGTGGGCCTGCTGGCCGATGCCGCCTCGCCGGTGGCGCTGTTCACCATCGGCGCCGTGCTGGCGCGCTCGCAGATCCTCACCGTGGAAAGCAAGCACGCTCCCATCCCCCTGCGCGACTACGTGCCCGTGGCCGTCTTCAAACTGCTGCTGCACCCCCTGCTGGTACTGCTGGTGGGCGTGGGCGCCGTGCAGATGGGCGTTCCGGCCAGCCTCCGCATGGTCTGGAACGGGCAGATCGGGCAGGCTGTCGGTGTCGTCGCAAAACTGTAGCGTGCACCAGCAGAAGAACAGGGTGGCGAGGATCGCGCAACCGTAGATCACGAGAAACTCGGGACCGGCCATGTCGGTGACGGGGTTGTGCATCCAGTTCATGTCTGCGGCCCCCTCCATCTTCGGCGACTTCCACTGTAGGGAATGCCCTCCGTGGCGTTCCGCTGCTTCGGCACAACACGCCGTATTCCGCTTCACGGAACGCCACGGAGGGCGTTCCCTACAGTGATGTCGTCACGGAAAACTGTTCAGGTTGTTCTGACGCGACGCCTTATTGCAGCAGCCCGACCAACGGGCACAATACCCGCAGGGATCCGAAGATGATGAAGAAACCCAAGAGATCGAACAAGACGCCGGCCCGCATCATCTTGGTGATCGGGACGAGGCCCGAACTGTAGACGATCGCATTCGGGGGGACCGAGACCGGGAGCATGAAACCGTAGCTTGCACCGAAGCAAGCGCCCAGAGCCGGCGGCACGGGATCCACCTGCGCCGCCTGAGCCAGCGCGATCACCACGGGGATCACCATGTTGGCGGCGGAGGTGTTCGAGGTCATCTCGCTGAGGATAATGCCCATGCCGATGGCGACGGCCGTCAGGGTCCACAACGAACTTGCGCCCATCAGGCCGGTGACGCCGCGTCCCAGGGCCTCGGCGACGCCCGTGTCGAACATCAACTTGCCCAGGCTGAGCCCGCCGCCAAACAGCAGGATCGTCCCCCAGTCGATCTTGGCCGCCTCTTCCCAGGTCATGGTAAACCGCAGCTCGCGCAGCTTCACGGGGAGGACGAATAGCAGACTCGCGGCAACCAAAGCGGCAACCGCCTCGGGCATCCGGGTCTCAAATAACCGCATCAAGGGGTAGTCCGTCGCAAACGTGACCGAGAGAATTCCCGGCAGGACCCACAGCAACACGGCGACGGCGAAGCACACGGCGGTGTTGATCTGGCCGATCGTCCATTTCCCCACCGAAGAACGCTGATTGGTGAGATATTCGCGAAGCTTGTGGGCAGCTTCAGGCGAGACCGATCCGACCGGATGGAGGAAATACAGGAGGAAGTAGAGGGCGGCTGCCATGACCAGCAGCATAGGAACGGCCAGCGACATCCAGCGGAAGAAGGAGATCTCCACGCCCGCCAGTGAACGGATCAGTCCAATGGCGATAAGATTCGGAGGAGAGCCGACGGGCGTGCCAATGCCGCCAATGGAGGCGGCGTAAGCGATCATGAGCATCATGCCCGAGGCGAACGGCCAACCCCGCAGATTCGAGCCAACGGCGTCCTCGCGCGTCTGCTGAAGAACCTGGAGGATGCCGAGACCAACGGGCAGCATCATGGCGGCGGTGGCGGTGTTGCTGATCCACATCGAGACGATGGCCGTCACGGCCCCCAAGCTTGCCAGCACCCTAAGCGGGTGCCCGCCGATCCACGGCAACTGGAGAAAGGCCAACGCAACGCGCTGATCCAGCCGATGGAGCATCATCGCGCGGGCTAGAATGAAGCTGCCGATGAACAGGAAGGCGATCGGATCAGCGAAGGGGGCCAGCGCCGTCCTGGCGTCGGCAACGCCCAGGAGGATGCAAAGCGTAGGGCCGATAATGGCCGTGACCGGCAAGGGCAGGACCTCCGTGATCCAGAGCACGGCCACGGTCACCAGGATGGCCGCCATGTTCTGTCCCTTTGGTTCCAGCACGCCCGCGGTCAGCAGCCAAGTGATGAGGAAAGCCGACGGCGCGGCAATGGCTCCAAAGAGCCTTCGCCAGAGCTCGAATGCCGTCTCCTCGCTCCCCAGGGTGGGCACGGTCGACTCAATCGCTTCTGAGATCTGGGGCACCACCGACATGCTCAGCTCCTTGGTCAGGCGTCTGCTCTGTTTTGTTCCTGCCACCACAGCGCGGCGGCCGCGGGGCGAAGTACCTGAGAGAAAAGACGCTCCTCGCGAGAGGATTGGGCGCGCCGACAGAAAAGAAGATGAGATCACGGAGACAGCGCGCTGCTGGCGCTGATCTTGAAGTAGTCTCTCGCCGCGGGGTGCATCCCGAGGGGCAGCTTCTTGGCCCAGTTCGCCGCCTCTTCCCGCGACATCAGGTAGGGCAGCAGCGGGGCCCCGTCTTGCTGGTACAGCGATTCCAGGGCAGCGGTAATGAGCCACGCGGGTGTGCCGGCTCTCGCGGCGAGGACGATCGGTGATTGCACCGTGGCGATCTTCTTGCCGCTGGAAAGCGTCACTTCCACGAGCTGGAACCGATGCCGGTCTTGATGAGCCAGGTTCCCAGCCTCGGGGAGCGAGAGCACTTTGAATCCGCCGGGAAGAAGCTTTTCGAGGTAAGGATGTCCCAGTGCCGTGGTAACAATGGCCCCGTCCATCGTTTCGTCTCGCACGATGCTCTCGAAAGGCAAATCAGCTTTTTCTTCCTTGACGGCGATACCGTGAGACTGGAGGACCGTGGCCGCGGCATCCCGCATTCCGAGGCTTGGCGGCCCGAGGGAAATCTTCTTGCCGTGGAGTTGGGAAAAATCCTTGATGCCGCTCTTCTCGCGGACCACGACGTAGACCACGCCGTAACACATCGGAGCTACGACTGTGACCCCCTCTTCGATGAGGCTCTTGGCGCCGAGATGTGTCAGCGCTAGATCGGCCTTGCCCTTCTGGAGAGCCGGGACATTTTCGTTCGAGCCGCCACTCGGAACGATCATGACGCTGCGTCCCAGGTTGTCTTTCAATCGGGGGGCAAACAGTGTGAGAATCTCATTGTAGATGTAAATAGGGCCTGGCAGGCCTCCGAGGAGCCTGATCGGCTTGGGAAATGCGATCGGCCAAAGGAAGGTCACCGCAATCGCCAGGAGCGCAACGAGACAGAAGGAATTGATCGCTCGTTGCCCCCACCTCTGGCTGGCCGTCGGCTTGTTGCACACTCGGCCGGTCAGCCTCGCCACCAACGGCACGCCGCGCGCCCAGTGCAGGCTTCGAACCAGCCGCCCGCGCGGTCTGGCCCTGACCGGCTCCCCCTTAAGAAACCGGCCAAGGTCTTCGGCGAGCGCCGCGGCCGTTGCATAGCGTCGACGGGGAGACTTCTCCAGGCACATCAAGACGACGGCCTCCAGGTCGCGAGGGATCTTCGGATTGAAATCTCGCGGCGGAATCGGATCGCTATGGATTACTTGGAGGACCGTATCGGCAAGGTTCTCCTCACGAAACGGCGGGCGGCCGGTGAGGAGGTGGTAGAGAGTTGCCCCAAGGAAATTGCTGTGCCTGGGGGGGCGGACGTAATTCCACCGTCGTGCGGCCTGCTCTGGAGGCATATAGCTGGACGTGCCAAAGAAGTCCGTCTCCTTCGTCATTTCCGGATCGTCGTCCAGCCGCTTGGCAAGTCCGAAGTCCGTGATCCGCGGCTCGTCTGTCTCGTCAATAAGGACATTGGCTGGTTTCAGGTCGCGATGGTAGGTGCCCTGCTGGTGGGCATAATGAATCGCCTCGGCGGTCTTCTCGATGTAGCGCGCAGCCTGCTTCGGCGGTAGTGGGCCCTCGGCTTGGACTCTTTCGGCAAGGCTCTTTCCTTGGACGTAGTCCATGGTGAAGTAGTGCACCCCTTCATGCTCCCCCACTTCGTGAATCTGAACGATGTTCTGGCGCTGGAGGTGGGCCGCGGCCTCAGCTCCCCTATGGAATCGGTCGATCTCTTGTCGGGAAGCGAAATGGCCGGAAAGGATCATCTTGAGAGCCACAACCCGTTTCAGATTGTGCTGTTTGGCGCGGTAGACCACTCCCATGCCCCCGCACCCAATCTCCTCCAGGAGTTCGTAGTTGCCGAAGCGGCGAGTGCGCGGATGGGGCGCGGCCGCGTCGACGCCCGTCGAGGTGGTGGGCGGGATGTCATCGGCGGCAGGGGTAGCAGGGGAGGCTCTCTGCGTGGCGTTTCCGGCCGGAGCGCCGCGCCAGGTCTGCAGCGGCTCGGCCATCGCGTCGAACCAGGCGTTGTCCGCAAGAAACTGCCGTAACTCCTGGGCAAACTCCGCGTGCTTCGATACAAAGCTCTTCTCATCCGGCGTCTGGCCCGACTCGATCTGATGCAGGTACTCCGCCAGCACCGCGTGAACCGACTCGTCACGGCCGGGCTCAATCGCTTCGCGTGCCATCGCTCACTCCCCTTCTCTCACAAGCCCCCGCAAGTTCTCCAGGCCCCGTTTGAGCAAGCCGGCCACGGCGGTCTGGCTCTTCCCCGTATGGTCTGCGATTTCCTTGAGAGACCAGCCGTGGAATTTCTGCAGCTCGATCGCTTGCCGTTGCGCTTCCGGCAACTGGAAAAGCGCGTTTGCCAGAAGGACTGCCTGCTCGTGCCGTTGCGCCTGTTGACTGGGGGAGGACTGGTCAGCAACGAGCAGGTTTCTGACGCGGCATGACGACTGCTGGATCTCGGCATCCAGAGACCTTTCCCGATTTGGGTCCCGCTTCTTCCGGGCAAATGCACGGATCGCGTCATCGAGAACGTGCCCCAGAATCGCCTGCAGCCAAGCCCATCGTTCGGCTTCCGTGCCGCGGTAATCGTCCCGTCCTCGGTGAGCCCGCAGGAGCGTCTCCTGGACGAGATCGGAGGCATCAAGCTTGCATCGCAACCGAGGATGCAGGTGCGCTTCAGCCAGGATCAGCAGGAAACGGCGATACTTCTCCAGCGTCCCGTCGGAATTGTCGGCATTTCCACTCATCGAGTTCCCCCCAACATAGACGCCGTTTGTGCGGAAAATGGGCGCGAGAATTCGCAGAAAAAACCACGGAGCCGGTGGCTGTTGCCACACCCCCTCGACAGGATTGCTTGGTGCTCATCCTCCGTCCGCATCGAGGCCGTGTCAAGCTCGCGGGTCTTCTCGCGCCCAAATCTGCCGTCATGAGCGTCCTTATTAAGCAGACACGAACCTAACGACACTCTCAAGCGAGGACGATTCATGCACAAGGTAACACGACGCGGAGTGATCGGCACACTGATGGCCGGGGGGTTAGGTACCGTGGGTGTGCCATCTGCCAGTCCCGCAGAGGCAAGCTCCCAGGAACCCGAACGCCGCCTTCCCCGACACGAAGGCTCCGACAAAGGCATGCCTGAAGGCAAGACGCTTCACGGGGCCGAGACGAAGCGGGCGATCGAGAACTTCCCTATTTCGGGACAGCGCTTGCCGCCGGAACTGATCCACGCCCTTGGCCAGGTGAAACGGGCCGCTGTCAAGGTCAATCAGGATTTGGGGCGTTTTTCGCAGCCCGGCCCGCTCCGCTTGACCGATCAACAAGTCGAGGCCCTCTCGGCTGCCTGCCGGGAAGTCTGGGAAGGGAAGCTTGACGAGCATTTCCCCGTCGATGTGTACCAGACCGGATCAGGCACCTCAAGCAACATGAACGCCAACGAGGTGATCGCCAATCGAGCGAACCAGATGGTGGCCGAATGGGGTCTGCAGGCGACGACGCCGATTCACCCCAACGACCACGTGAACCTGGGGCAGAGCTCCAATGACATCTTTCCCACGGCAGTCCATCTGGCGTTGGCCGGCGCGATCCGCCGACAATTGATTCCGTCCCTCCGGCACTGTCAGCAGGCCCTTGCTGAGAAGGCCGCCCTTTGGCATGACGTTTTCAAGATCGGACGCACGCACCTGGCCGATGCCACGCCCATGACTCTGGGGCAGGAGATCGGGGGTATGGCCCGACAGTTGGATTTGTCGATAGAGAGGTCCAAGCGAGCCGTCTCCGCAGTGTGCGAACTTCCTGTCGGAGGGACCGCCATCGGGACGGGCATCAACACGCATCGCGAGTTCGGCCGCCGAATGGCCCAGACGCTTGCCGACGAAACAGGCATTCCGCTGGTCGAGACGGCCGACCATTTCGAAGCCAACGCCCAGCGTGATGGCCTGGTGGAGTGCCACGGTCAATTGAGGGCGGTGGCCGTAACGCTCTTCAACGTCGCCAACAATATCCGCTGGCTGGCCTCGGGGCCGCGATGCGCGTTTTACGAGATTAGGCTGCCGGAGCTTCAGGCGGGCAGCTCGATCATGCCGGGTAAGGTAAACCCGGTGATGTGCGAAAGCCTCATGCAGGTGGCGGCCCGCGTGATGGGCAACGATCAGACGATAGCCTTTTGCGGGGCTGCCGGTGGACAGTTCCAGTTGAACGTGATGATCCCGCTGATGGGATGCGCCGCGCTGGAAAGTGTGCGACTGATGGCGGCCGCGGCAAGAGCATTTGCGGATCGTGCCTTAGCTCGCATGGAAGCTAACCGCGATGTCTGCCGAGCGAACGTGGAGAAAAGCCTGTCGCTGGCCACGGCTTTGATACCGGCCATCGGTTATGATCAGGCGGCCGCGATTGCCAAGGAGGCGTTTGCCAAGGGAAGAACCATTCGTGAAATCGCGAGGAAGGCGCTTTCAGAGAAGGAACTTGAGAGACTGCTGAGCCCGAAGCGGATGATCGGTCCAGAGTGAAAAGGATTTCACGAGGCCCCGCCGCCGACCGACAGCAGCCGGGCCAGGGTCTGGGCCAGGGCGTCCAGGGCATGGCGGTCGGGCAGGGTCACGCTCAACCGCGGCCTGCCCGAAGGATCCTCCTCGACACACTCGCTCAACCGGCCGCGAACCTGGGTGACGAGGCTTTCCGAAGGCGCGGGAGCCTGATCCTTGCAGACCAGCTCGCCCAGGAAGTTGAACACGGCGCCGAGCATCTCGCCCCCCGCGGCCGCTACGCGATCGCGGTGCTCGCCCACCTGTTCGGTCTGACGCTCGACCTCTTCGCGACGCGTAACGTCGAGCGGCGCCTCGGGCTGGGCTCCCAAGAGCACCTCCAGACGCCGACGCAGCTCCTCGACCCCGCTGACGAGGTCCACCCGGGTCACGTCGGAATCGACGTCGAGCGCGGCCAGGGCCAGGTCCTTCTTGGCCGACAGGGTGGTCAGCAGGTTCTCCTCGATCGTCTCTTCCGTCACCAGCACGTAGACCTGGACCGGCTGCTGCTGGCCCATGCGGTGGGCCCGGCTGATCCGCTGCTCCAGCACGGCCGGATTCCAGGGCAGATCGACGTTGATGACCGTGTTGGCCGCCTGGAGATTGAGGCCCGTCGCCCCGGCGTTCGTGGAGATGAAGAGCCGGCAAGCGGGGTTCTCGCAGAAGCGGTTGACCAGTTGCTGGCGGTTCTTCTGCGGCACCGAGCCGTCCAGCCGCACGTAGCCGAGCTTCCGCCGCTGGAGCATCGGCTCGATCAGGTCGAGCATCGTGGTCCATTCGGAGAACAAGAGGGCCTTGCGGTCCGGCTCGGCGAAGAGGCCGTCGAGCAGCTCGCCCAGATAGTCCAGCTTGCTCGAATAGCCCGGGGCTTGCTTTTCGACAAGGAACGTGCTGTCGGCCGACATGCGGCACATCAAGAGGGCCTTCTGGAGGCGCAGCAGGTCCATCTCGGAGATGTACGGCTTGCGGACGATCATCTGCACGATGCGCATGTGGGCCCCGTGCAGCTCGATCTGCTCGTCGGTGGGCGGGATGCGGACGAGCTCGGTGGTCCGGGGCGGAAGCTGCTGGAGCACCGACTCGCGCGTGCGGCGGAGCAGGATCGGACGCAGGTTCTCGCGCAACTGGTCCAGGTTCTTGTAGCCCAACACCCTCCCGTTCTCGTCGACGACCCGGTGGCGGTGGAAGAAACGAAACGCCGGGGGCAGGCGGCGGTCGTCGACGAACTGGACCACCGAGTAGAGATCGTCGAGGCGGTTTTCCAGCGGCGTGCCGCTGAGGACCAGGGCAAAGGGCGACCGGAGGCCCTTGACCACCCGGGCCGTCTTCGACTCCCAATTCTTGATCCGCTGCCCCTCGTCCAAGAGGATCAGGTCCCAGCGCACGCGCTCGATCGCCAGGATGTCGCGCAGCACCTGTTCGTAGTTGCAGACGGTGAAGAAGCTGTCGTTGTCGTACTGCCGGGCCCGCTCGGCGGCGCCGCCGACAACCAGTTGCACGCTGCGATGGCAGAAGCGGTGGATCTCGCTCCGCCATTGCGACTTCAGCGTGGCGGGACAGACGACCAGCACCTTACGGATGCCGGCCTCTTGGGCGAGGATCTCGGCGGCGCCCACGCCCTGGATCGTCTTGCCCAGACCCATGTCGTCGGCCAGGATCGCGCGGCCGACCCCCGCGGCGAAGGCGATCCCTTCAAGCTGGTAGGGAAGCAGCTCGGCCTTCAGGAGCTGTTTGCGCAAGGGGTGCCGGGCCGGGTCCTTTCGGATCTCGGCCATCCGCTCGGCCATGTGCTGCTCGAAGAGCCGCCGCTGGATCAACTCCTCGGCATCGGGGTATACCGTGACCTGGCGGTCCACCCGCGCCAGCCGCGCCAGGCAATCGACCAGCCGCCGCACGTCCTCGATGGGGCCGTCGGCCAACGAGCCGATCGTTTTGACCAACTCCGGATCGGGCCGATCGGGCAGTTGCAGGTGAACGGTCACCTCCTCGCCGTAGAGCACGTGGACGAAGGCCTCGCGGTTGCGGTAGGGCTTTCGTCGCGCCGAGACGGGGAAACGCCGCTGCACACGGCGGAGCACGTGGAGGATGTGCTTGCACGTGCCCAGCGTGTTGGTGCGGAAGTCGGGACACGAACAATACGACTGCCCGCGCTCCTCGCCCCGCAGCGCCACCCGATAGGTCTTCCCCGAAAGCGCGCTGGTGATCGTGTAGTCTGTCCAGGGCTGGTCGGGGGCGGACGATCGGAGGCGGAACTTCTCGGTCCGCGCTCGTTCTTGGCGGTCGCAAAGGGCCTGCTCGACCAGTTCCTGCTCGCTCAGGGTTTCCATGGGCCGCTGCTCGTCGGGCACGGCAGCCAGCCCCAGGGCGGTTTTCTCTTCCAGCACCAGCGAGACCGCCGCCCCAACGTGCTCGCAGAGCGTCTCGCACGCGGTGCAGTTGAAACGCAGCCGACTGCGGGCCTCGGCCATCGTGGTGATGGTCGCCACGGCGTCCTTTCCCCCGGCCGCCGCCCCAGGCAACCTCAGCCGGAACAGGTCGCCGCGCAAGTAGACGTCGCGGTCGATGTCGATGTCCTGGTAGGTGGCCCCGCGGCGAATCAACTGTGGGCCGCCCGTGCCCAAGAGCTGGCAGGCCCGCTGGTAGGTAAGCCGGGACAGCCGGTCCTTCAAAGTGAGCTTCTTGCTTTTCTTGATCTTGACGGCAGATGCGCGGGTCTTCATGAATAGGCCCTCGTGGACAGTCCGTTGCCCGGATACGTAGACGCTGCACCCTGGGCCGCCGTCCATTGTGCCCGCCCGCCGATCCGGCGTCAACCTCCTTGACGAAGAACGAGCATGGAGTTATTGGTATGGAGGGACACGTTTCGCCTTTCTTAGCCCATTGGCCGATTGGAGGTGCTCGATGATAAGCCGCTGGACACGGCGCGGTTTCTTGCGCAAGGCTTCCGCGGCAGGCGGCTATCTGGCTCTTGGCGGACTGGGGCAAGCGGCACGCGGAGCGCAACCGGCCCAGTCCCAGTCCACGTCTACCGCTGGCCGCACCACGGGCATGATTGGCGCTTCTGGGGGGATCGCCGCCGGCGCACCGGTCATCCTGCTCGCTCCGGCGGTTTCCACGGACGTCAATCCGCGGGCCCGGACCTGGATCTACATCGCCGAAATCCTTCGGCGCGCGGGGGTGTTCTTCGAGCATCTGCCCCTGGCCCAGTTGGCGTCGCTCTTTCGCCGTCCGAAGTCGATTGTGGTGTTGGCGGGGAACCTGCCGCTGGCGTCAGCCGATCGCCAGATTCTCACCAAGTGGGTCAATGAGGGCGGCGCGCTGGTGGGTATCGGCGGAACATCAGGATTGAACGACGCGTTCGGCGTGACCGGCGAAATCCCCTTGGCGGAAGCCTGGATGAAAGTCGTTGCCGCGGACCACCCCGTGACGGCCGGGCTGCGCAGCTCGCTGCACGTGTTCGGCGGTTATGGGGTGAAGCGAGGCTCGGCGACCTCGCTGGCGGAACTGGAGACAGGCAATCGAACCGCCCGAGGCAGCGCGATTTTGGAGAACCGTTTTGGGAAAGGCCGGGCCGTTCTGCTGGCGCCCGATCTGCTCTTCTCCATCGTCCATTTCCAGCAAGGCCTGAGCGTGTTGCAGGACGGCAGGGCCTCGCCGGATGATTCCGCGCCGATCAACGAGGGCATCCTGAAGGCCGAAGACGGCCTGGTGCTGGATTGGCGGCGGGACCGCACCCCACTGTCGCCCGACAACGGGCCGGTGTTTCTCGAGCCGGTGAGCGATGAATTGCGGGAGATCGTGCTGCGCAGCATCTTCCACCTCGCGCAGCAACAAGGGATCGCGCTGCCGGTGCTCTGGTATTGGCCGCGCTCGTTGAAAGCCGTCGGCCACATTTCGCACGACACGGACGGCAACGACCCGCAGAAGGCCGTAGCCTTGTTGGAGGTGATGAACCGCTGCAAGGTGAAATCCACCTGGTGTACGCTCTATCCCGGCGGTTACCCGCGCGAATTCTACGGCACGCTGGCCAAACAAGGCTTTGAAATCGCCCTGCACTACGACGCCATGACCGGCGGCGCGGAGACCTCGTGGTCCAAAGAGAACTTCTTGCTCCAGCACCGCTGGCTGATGAAAGAAGCCAGCCTCCGCCATATCGCCACCAACAAGAATCATTACACTCGATGGGAAGGCCGGTTGGATTTCTTCCGCTGGTGCGAAGAGGCGGGCATCGGCTCGGACCAGACGCGCGGGCCGAGCAAGAAGGGGACCATCGGATTTCCGCTGGGGGGCTCGCAGCCGTACTTCCCCCTGGACGACGAGGC
Source organism: uncultured Planctomycetaceae bacterium (assembly GCA_964438165.1). Taxonomy (GTDB): domain Bacteria; phylum Planctomycetota; class Planctomycetia; order Pirellulales; family Thermoguttaceae; genus CALFBP01. The sequence goes on from CAYTJV010000079.1 coordinate 11,090, forward strand.
CGTCTCGCCGCGGTTCTTCAAGGTGCTCGAGGTCAATATGCTCACGCAAGACCTGGTGGTCGTCTGCCCGGGGCAATACGGCAGGCAGCTTCTCGATTCCGTCCTGCGGCATCACGGCGTCGCGCACTTCCTCTTTCATCCCGGCCACATCCTGAAACCGGGAGTGGCCGATGCCCTGGGCGGCCTGATCGATTACGGCAGGACCCAGGCAGTGGAGTGGTGGACGAGCCAGCAGATCCACCATTGGGAAACACTGCGCCGAGACGTGGAAGCGAGGTTCGACCCGTCCGGCTCTTTCACGCTTCGCGCCCCACGGCCGCTCGATCAGGCAACGCTGCTGCTGTTGAAATCGCAGCAGGCCCAGCGATCGATCGCCATTAACGGGCAGCCCGTACAGGGCACGCGATGGAATCTGCACGGCTTTGAGTTCGATGCCATGACGTTGGACGTTGCAGGCGAGATCAAAGTACGCGTGGCATGAAGACGGTTTCCGCTGCGCCCGCCCCAATCGGTGCGAACATGATGAGCGGCGTCGTCAATGCTGCCTTGGAAGCGCGTTCGCCGCGACAATCCTGTGCGACGGCCAGCCGCGCACGGTGCGCGGCTGCCACTTGCTGGTGATGCGTCGTCCGAGATACAATGAAGAGGGCAAACGCTTGGGGCGTGGCTCATGCCGACACGAGGAGGAGGCATGATGGAACAGTCCGTGCTGGTGGAATTTCATTGCCCACTGGCAAGTGAAACGCGACGGCGCAAAACGGGGAATTGTTGAGGTGGTCTCATGATCCAGAACGACCGTGAACTCCAGGTCACCCGCCAGCGAATCGAGCAATTTCAGAGCTGGCTTGCCCAGATGCGGCAAAATGCTCAGCCGCGAGACTTTGATGCGATGGCCAGCGGTTATCGTCTCGAAATCGAGCGAATGCAGGCCGAAGTGATGGACTATCTGCTGCGTCCGATTGGCCAACCGGGCGAGAGACAACTCGCCTAGGAACACGGGACGCCGAAAAGGGGACATTACTAATATTGACGGGTCGAGTGACACGCGCTGTGAAGGGCGTGGGGGCGCACCGAACCACGGCCCTTCGCTTGCTAATCAGTGATGTCCCCTTTTTCCGTTCCAGTTCCTTGAAAGAGATTCCTGCCGGATTACCCCCAGTGCCTGCTGAAGATGGGACGCGTCCGCGGCACCGAAATCACCGGCGAGATCGCGGACAACCGGCAGGAACACATGAACGCCTTCGCCATGGTCCGCGAGGGCATGGCGTTTCTCGAAAGGACCATGCCGCTTGGTGCGCGGTTCCCCACGGGACAAATCTTCCGGGAGGATCGTTTCCCGATTCCGCTGGACGCCCTTCGGGAAATCCTCTTGAACGCCGTCATGCACCGCGATTACTCCCACTACTCGGGCTACGTCGCCATCGTGGTCTTCGACGACCGGATCGAGATTCGCAGCTTCGGTCGTCTCCCGACGGGAATCACCGTCGCGCAACTGTCGAGGAAGCACGACTCCAAGCTGGTAAACCCGCTCATTGCTGGCGCGTTTCACCGGACGGGCGCTGTGGAGGTCTGGGGCCGCGGCACCAACCGAGTAATTTCCGCGTGCAAGAAACACGGAGCGATGCCGCCCATCTTCGAGGAAAACGAGGGGTTCGTGTACGTCACCTTCAAGGCTCAGATCGTCGCGACCGGGGAAACGACAGAGCAGCTAGAGTCGGGGGACCAAGGTGGGACCAAGTCGGGCCTAAGTCGGGACCAAGTCAAACTGCTCAGGCTCTGCCGTCAAGAGCAGCCCTTGGTTGCGATGATGAACGTCGTCGGGCGACAAAACCGCACGAAGTTTCGCAATGCCATCGTGCGGCCTCTGATAGAAGCCGGACTGCTGGAACTGACCGTGCCCGACAAGCCGACGAGCCGGCTCCAGCGCTACCGTACCACCGCCGCCGGTTTGACTGTCCTGGAGCGTCCAGACGGACGAGTGCCAACGCGCAACCCAATCAAGCCGAGTTGAGGGCTACGATGCCGAGCCACGCCCATCGAGGACTCTGGGCGTGCCACCCGTCCGGGACCGCGAGATTGAAACTTTACGGTCTCGGGTGGCGTTCCCTAACCGGAGTTGCTAGGCTGGTCATTGTGGGGCCGCCGTGCCCTCGCCCAACAACCCAACCTCGCGGAGACCAATCCCGAGCACAACCCACGACATCCAAATAGCTAGCTGACTTTTCGCCGTCTGGGGAAACTGCCACATTTTCCATGAGCAGATCGGCGTCAGGGTTGGCTCCCGCAAGGGAGCCACCGGACGCTGCTTTCTGCTCAGCCTGTGGCAGGGCTCGCCAGAGGCACGACGGTGTGCTCCCGTTTTTTGTTGGCCTCCGCACAAATCGTGGAGGGATTCCCAGATGCCTCAACCACCGAAACGTCCACCGACAGTGTTGACAGGTTGTGCAGGCGAACACTTCGTTGCCTACCGGCTCTCGGTTATGAACTACCTCGCGGCACTGACCAGAGGTGGATCGCCTTCCGTTGACGTGTTCGCCGGAACCGTTAACGGGCAGAAGACAGTGACCATTCAGGTGAAAACCGCTAGGAACGCATTTTGCCCGTCCACCCGAAGGAAACCAGACAGTGCTTACTGGGAATGGACGCTTTCCGCCAAGGCAAAAGACCTTTGTGGGGAATCAGTCTTCTATGCCTTCGTTGATCTTCGAGAGCGCGATGGAGACCCTGCAAAATCAATGCCTGACGTCTTCATTGTTCCTGCGAAGGATGTAAAAGAACATGTCCAGACTTTCAACAAACGTCCTGGAGGTTCACCATTTTACTGTTTCGACATTCCGGAGAAGGACAAGGACAAATGGTACGAGGCTTGGCATCTTATCAGAGAGCGTCTCGGCGATGGCCACCTGCCGCAGGAACCCCGGAGCCCGATGATAAATATAGACGAAAACATTGCTGATGCTGACTGGCCGAAGCGAACTGACGACACAAAGAACTTTCAAGTGCCAACAACCAGCAAGACTTCTAAGACAGATGAAAAACAGCCTAATAAAAGCAAGCCTGGGAAAGGTAAGCTGAGAGATAAGCTGTAAACACAAAACAAACCCTTGTAGAATGGGTTTTGGCGGGTCGCAAAAGAGAACTCGGAGATTCACTCAAGTTCCCTTATAAGGATGAAAGGTGAGGGTATGGCAACAATTGAAGGCATTCCTGTTGATCCTGACTGGGGTGACTACAAGCCTGAGGACTGGCGCAAGCATCCTGAGGCTGCAAACAGCGATGCAGACGATGACGAGGACCTGCCTTGTCCTCCTGACGTGGAAATGGTGCTGGGATTTAACCCAGATGAGGTTGACTAGTTCCTATTAGCTCCAGGAGAAAAGAGGTCAAGTACCGCCCGCTATGTCGCGTGCAGTCGCGACAATCTCCGGCCAGTATGCCCTTACCCGGTTGCGTGCCATTTGCTCCACGGTCACGATGAATTGGCACCGCTCGGCTAGATCGGGACACCGGGCACTGATTTCCACAACCTTCGCATAATCGCTGTGAGCCGCCGACTCGGTCGGGTGGCACGCCCGGAGTCTTCGACGGGCGTGGTTGTGAGGCCTGACTTCCGAAGTTTCGCCGCCGGGCGGAGTCGAACCGCAGGAATCAGACGAGTGACTTACGCCTCCGGCTCTTCGATCAATTCAAATTCGGTAGTGAACCGCTGTTTGTCGAACGTGATGCGAAAGGCGTCAAAGAATCCTTCCCGGCCGAGAAGTTGCGATGTGTCGCCGTCTGCAAAACAGATAGGAATCATGAAAGCAAAGCCGATATCCGGCACGAGCAACTCAACTTGAAGGACCCTTGCCCGGACGACGCATTCGGGCTTCGGCGAGATTCCGTTTAAGTTGATGGGCTCGCCGGCTTCCCAGTCCAGTCCCAACTCGCGACATAACTGGCGCGGGGCCATGCTAATGTCGGCGCCCGAATCAACGAGAAACGTTTCCAGCAGCCAGCGGCCGTCGCTGGCTGCGAAGGCAATTCTGAGCGAGGGAACAAGAGGAATGACGGGCTCGTCGGGGGCGAGCAGGCTCGTCCAGGGTTTTACGAAGGACATCGGCATCGAATCGTGACTCCCCTTTCGAGCCGCAACTTCAAGATGGTAGGATCATCCGAATCGCCGAGCATCGCAGACAATTCCGCACGGGTCGGGGCAGCGGCGATGATTTCGGCGTCTCGGGCCGCAATCCATTGCCCGGCGTACTGCTGCCGGACCGCGGCAGGCAGGTCGTCCAGGAAGCGGCAGGTCGGCTCGACGGCTTGCAGGAATTCGGCCTGCTGCGGCGTCGGCGACCACAAACGAACTCTCCGGCGCGATGGGGAGATCATGACGTACTCCTCTTGGTGATCCTGCCTCATTATACTTCGAATGCGGCGTGGGAGCAATCGAATGTCGAATTTCCCGAGCAAGGAGCCGACAACATGCGCATAACATTGAACGTTTCGATGGTGCTCGCACTGGCCTGTGGGGCGGTCCGAGCGGAAACCAAGGACCTGGGGCGCGGATTCCTGGACCATGGCGTCGCCGCGCCCAATAGTTGCCACCGCGGCACGGTGGCCACCGTCGATCGGGAAGGCCGGCCGGTCGTGCTGGCGTGGCTGATGGACCATCGCGGCACGTATGCCCTGCTGTTGATCGAGGTGGAGACGGGCAAGGTCCAAGAATACCCGGTGCCGTTTCCGCTGGGCGATAATCCGTTCGCCTCGATTCTTTCCCGCGGCAACAAGTTCTATAGCCACTTCGGCAGTCATTTTGTTGAATTCGACCCGGCCCGACGGGAGTTTGCCTTCTGGCGCAAGACCGCGCCCCAGATGGCGATGAGCATGACCGAAGACCCTCTGGGCGTGATCTGGTCGGCAACCTATCCGCAAAGCGGTGTGGCGAGTTTTGACCCCAAGACCCGAGAGTTTCGCGACTATGGGCACGTGTACCAGCAGGACTGGGCCCAGTACCCGCGCTCCGTGGCGGCCGACGACGCCGGTTGGGTGTACCTGGGCGTGGGCAGCGCCGCCTGCCAGATCTTGATGTTCGACCCGAAGGCGGGCAAGGCCACGCCGCTGCTGGGCGACCAGCACCGCGGGCACGGCTTCGGCCAGGTCTACGCGGGCAGCGACGGCAAGGTCTATGGTCAGCCGTTGGCCGGTGGAAAAGACAATTGGCACCGCTTCTATCAGGGGCAGGCCACGGCGGTCGGCCGACGGCCGTCGTTCCAGGAGAAGCCGACGATCGCCGGCAGCCAAGGCCTGTTCCACGCCCGGTTTCCCGACGGCCGGCGGATCCAGACCCTGGATCTGGTCGAGCGGTCGCTGGTGATCGAGGACCCCAAGAGCAAGCGGCGGACGACGATCCGTTTTGATTACGCATCCGAAGGCGCGCACATCATGGGTGTCGCGACGGCTCCGGACGGCACGATCTGCGGCGGCAGCGCCTTCCCCATGCGGTTCTTCCGCTACGATCCGCGTAAAGACCAGTGGACCTATCACCCGGCCTTCGGCCAGTGGAACACGGTCGCTCGCCAGGGCGACCGCTTCTTCGCCGGCATCTATGGGGGCGGCGGGCTGCTGGAGTGGGACCCCGCTGCGCCGTGGGTCGACACGGTGCCCGGCCGACCGGGGTGCAATCCCCGCTTCCTCGACCAATGCGAGCCCACCATCAACCGCCCCCACAAGCTGCTGGCCCATCCCGACGGACAGACGCTCGTGCTTGCCGGAACGCCCGGGTACGGTTACACCGGCGGCGGGCTGATGATCTGGGACCGCGGCGGGCAACGAAAGACGGTGCTCACCGACCAGCAACTGATCCCCGAGCAGTCTACGGAGAGCCTGGTCGCTTTGGAGGGGAGGAATCTCTTGGGAGGCACGACGACCAGTCCCGGCACTGGCGGCCGCCGCAAGGCCCGCCAAGCCGAGCTCTACCTGTTCGACATGGCCCAACAGCGCGTCGACTGGCGCCAGCCGGTGTTGCCCGGCGTCCAGGGATACACCGACCTCTGCCTTTCTCCCGACGGCCAGGTGTGGGGCATCGCCGACCGGGCGCGGTTCTTCGTCTTCGACCCGGCCACCCGCACGGTCGTCCACCAGCAGCCGCTCAAGCCGCCGCTCACCAGCGCGGTTTCTCATCAAGGGCCGCGGGTCTTCGTCCGCGGCGACCAGGGGGAGGTCTACCTGTTGATGGTTCGCGGCATCGCCCGAATCGAGCCGCGGACATGGAAGATCGAGCTGGTGGCCCGGACGCCCGCCCCCATCACAGCCGGAGGCGATTTCCTCAACGGCCGCATCTATTTTGCCGGCGGCTCGCACTTGATGAGCTACGGAGCGAGCGGGCAGGGCACAATACCTAGCACGCACGACCCCGCCGCGCCAAAGCGATAATCACTTGGGCCACGCTGTCCATCGCCCATTTCACATTTAGCTCAAAATCGCGGGCCGCCGTCCGATCGGCACTATCCGTCACACCCCGAATTTCAAGAAACGGCACGCCGCTGTATTGACTGGCGCGCGCCCCACCTGCTCCCTCCCACGCGACCACCAGCGCCCCCGTGAGCTTATGAATTGCGGCCCGTCGCTCAACCTCCACAACATCTTCATCGCCACTCGCAATCGGGCCGTAGTCCACTCGGAAGGCGAGTTCAGTCGGTAAGGCCTGGCGACACAACTCCAACATGGACCTTGTACCGCCAAAGCGTGGCAGCAGCGGTGGGCCAAATCGGTTCCGAGTGATTCTCAGGCGGCAGCGTGGCACGTCCTGAGGCTCCGCGAAGGGCGTGGCTTGTCAGTCGACCCACCCAAGCCACGCCCATCGAAGACTCTGGGTGCCACCCGACCCGCACGAGCGGCGATGGCGCCCAAAAGACAAAATTCAAGACCCGACCCCAATGTCCCTCCGTTGTCGGACCGTTATTTATTTCGGAACTTCACTCAAGGGAATGCCAAGTGCCTTGGCCACCCCTTCGCCATAGGCCGGATCGGCCTTCAGGCAGTTGCCAATGTGGCGGACCTTGATCTCCTTGGGCGCGTCACCCATGGCGCGGGCCGTGTTCTCGAAGAGTGCCTTCTGCTGCCCGGCCGTCATCAGGCGGAAGAGAAGCCTGGGCTGCGTGTAGTAGTCGTCGTCCTGTCGATGGTTCCAGTGATCGGCGGCGCCCTCGATGCTGAGCGGCGGTTCGGCAAAGACCGGTTGCTGCTGCCACTCGCCGTAGCTGTTGGGCTCGTAACCAAGCGTGCTGCCGTGGTTGCCGTCGACCCGCATAGCACCGTCGCGGTGGTAACTGTGAAAGGGGCAACGTGACGCGTTCACCGGAATCAGGTGGTGGTTCACGCCGAGACGGTAGCGCTGTGCGTCGCCGTACG
>CAYTJV010000080.1:0-18416 GCA_964438165.1 uncultured Planctomycetaceae bacterium
CCATCTCGCCCACCAACCCACCCCGTCACTCCTTCCCGGGGCGTGAACGGTTGCGTACCGGGCAGCCGCCAATTGTCCACCGCGTGTGCGACGTTTCCGTGCGCGACGACGTGACTCGCCTTTTCGCGTGGCTCGAGCAGCAAGGGCTCTTGCCGCTGGACATCCTCGTCAACAGCGCCGGCATCAACATTGCCCGGCGCAAGATGTGCGAGCTGGATCCGGCCGATTGGGACCGTGTGCTGGCGATCAACGCCACAGGCACGTACAACTGCATGCACGCCGCCCTGCCGGGCATGCGCGAGCGCCGCGACGGGCTGATCGTGAACATCTCGTCCATCGCCGGCAAGCGGGCCATGGCGCTGGGCGGGCCCGCCTACTGCGCCTCGAAGTTCGCCGCCACCGCCCTGGGCACGGCGGTAGGACTGGAAGAGCGGCCTAACGGCATCCGCGTGACGAACGTTTACCCGGGCGAGGTCGACACGCCGATCCTCGAACAGCGTCCCGTGCCGGTGCCGCCCGAGAAACGGGCCAAGATGGTCCACCCCGAGGACATCGCCGCCTGCGTGGTCACCATCGCCAAGCTCCCGCCGCACGTGCTCGTGCCGGAACTGGTCATCACGCCGCTTTATCAGGAGTTTGCGTAGCGGCTCGATTTTTCATTTACCCTTTCTCAAACACTTAGCAAGAGAATCGGGTAATCACGAAAGCCCGAAAGAAGGAAACCCCGAAAAGTAGTGGGGATGATAGATGTTCGCCAGTCACCCTCTGGTTGTCCTTTCGCATTTTCGTTCTTTCGGGTTTTCGTGATTCGTTTGCTCCTCGAGGTGACTGAGACCCGATTCTGTTGCCAAAGTCACTTTTTCATTGTTCGTTCTTTCCATCGGCTGCCAGGCTGGCGCAGACCAGCTCGCGGTCGTTTCGGGCAAAGATGTGCTTGTACGCGTACGCCGGGTGCGACCAGCACACGCCGCCCCGCTGCGTCAATTGCCCAGTGGTGGGCTCCAGGAGCTTCGCGCGGCTGATCTCGTGGAAGCCCTGTGGCGAAAGCTCGCCGATGATCAACTCGCCGCGCTCGTTGAACATCCAGATCCGGCGGCCGTTGCTGACCATGTGGATGGTCGCCCAGCGGGCCTTGGGCACGGCGGTGAGGTCTTCCCATGAGCGGTTGCCGCTCTTGGCGTCGAGGCAGCGAAGCTCGCCATAGCTGTCGACGCCGTACACGTAGTCCCCGTCCAAAAGCGGCGTGGAGATCATGGCGTGCAGGGCGTCGGTCTGCATTTCGCTCGCGCCGCTCCGCCGCCAGATTTCCTCCACGCGAAGCTCGTCGCGCGCCAGGCGCAACATGAGGGAACCGTCATAGAAGGAAGTCATGAACAAGCGGTCGCCGTCGATCACCGGCGTGGGCACGTTGATCACCATGCGGCGCGGCCGGAAGGGGTGCTTCCAGAAGACCTTCCCTGACGCGGGCTCCAGGCCGACCACGTTGTCGCCCGTCCAGCAAATCAGCACACGGCGGCCGGCCTGCTCGATGATAATCGGCGTCGAGTAGGATGCACGGTCCTCCAGCGCTCGCCAGCGCTCTTGGCCGGAGCGCTTGTCGAGCGCGACGAGGCAAGCCCCGTCCGAGCCGCCGATTTGGAGGATCACGAGATCTCCGTCCACCAGCGGCGCGGCGGCGATGCCCCAGATCGGGATGCGAGCGTTGTATTCGTTCTTGAGATCCCGGGCCCAAACGACTTTCCCGTCGGCGGCGCTATAGCAGTGTACGTGGCCCATGGCCCCCAGCGCGTAGGCACGGTCTTCATTGATCGAGACCGAGGCCCTCGGCCCGGCGGTGTAGCTGATCTCGTACGCGCAGTCGTAGCTGTGGGCCCAAATCCTCTTGCCGGTCTGCCAATCGAAGCACAGTACGCGCTCGACCTCGCGGGGCTTGGTTTCGCGATCCATGACGAATACGCGTCCGCCGGCGACGGTTGGGCCGGTATAGCCGCTGGAGATCGGCGCCTTCCAACGCAACACGATGCGCGGAGCGGGGAACTTATCGAGAACGCCGGTCTCGCGCCATACCCCGTCGCGATTCGGCCCTCGCCACTGCGGCCATTCGTCGGCCGCCAGCGGGGACGGCCATCCCCCTACCAACCATCCGCCAACCAGCAACACAACGGTTCTTGAGACCCGCGCCATGCACATTTCCTTTGGATCGACCGGCCATGGTTTGAATACCGTTTCGCGCCAACGAGGGATTATAGCGGCCCAATTCTGCTCCGCATAGACGGTCGAGTACAGCACAGCGGCGACCGATGATTCTGCTGAACAGGAGGAAACAGAGGGAACGGAGGGTTTGCCTGCGTCCTCTGTTCCCTCCGTTTCCTCCTGTTCAAGTATGGTTCCCGCCGCTTGCCCGGCGGCCTTCCTTGGCACATACTGGTGCCATTTCGCTGGATGGATTTCGAGGATACACCTGCCATGGCCACCCTGCCGATCGACAATCTCCGCGTCCTTCTCGACGGCGGCTCGCCGCGATGGATGCCGTTCTCCTTGGACGTGGGGGCGATCCCGGGGATGACGGAGCCCATTCGGCGGAAATTCGTCGAGACCACCGGCGGCAGCGAGCCTGCGGATTACTTCGACACCGATTGGCGGCTCTTCTCGCTTTCGGCCCGTTTTGGCGGCAGCGAGCCCGCGGCGCTGCACGAGGCGGCGCCGCCGGGCACCACGTTCGATGAATGGGGCATCGGCCATTGGGCCGGCGGGCTGGAAGGAACGCTCGACAAGAATTATCCGCCGCTGGCCCGGGCCGGGTCGATCGCCGAAGTCGAGTCCCTGCCGTCGCCCATCATTGCGACCAATGCCGATACCGCGCCGGTGGCCGCCTGGCACGCGGCGGGCTACCCGGTGTTCGGCTACGCGGGGAGCATCTATGAGTGGTCCTGGTGGCTCCGCGGCATGGAGCGGTTCATGATGGACCTGGTGAGCGAGCCCGCGTTGGCCGAGGCCGTGCTGCGCAAGGTCGAGGATCACACCACGCGCCTGGCCCTGGCAACCGCCGAGGCCGGCGTCGATGTGCTCTGCTTTTATGACGATGCCGGCATGCAGCAAGGGATGCAGATTGCCCCAGCCTTATGGCGGCGATTCATCCGGCCGGCCTGGCAGCGGGTGCTCGACGCGGTGCGGAGCCGATTCCCCCAGGCGCGATTTTTCCTGCACTGCTGCGGCAAGATCGACGCCATCGTGCCCGACATCGTGGAGTTGGGTTTCCACGTCCTGCACCCGGTGCAGCCGGAGTGCATGGATTTCGAGGCGGTTTACCGCCAGTACGGCAGCCGGATCGTGCTGGCGGCCACGATCTCGGCGCAGCGGCTTTTCCCCTTTGGCTCGCCGGACGCGGTTCGGGCCGAAGTCCGCCTGCTGGCCGGGACCGCCGCCGATCGCCGCGCGATCCTCATGCCGTCCAATCGCATCCAGCCGGAGACGCCCTGGGAGAACGTGGTGGCCTTCGCCGAGGCCTGCCGCGGGTTGCGAAGGATGAAGGATGAATGAATTGAATATGGATTGGCATCAGTATCTCGTGCTCTTTCTCGTCGCGGCGGTGGGCGGGGCGGTTAACTCCGTGGCCGGGGGCGGCACGCTCCTCACGTTTCCTGCGCTTTTATGGATCGGGCGGCTTGCAGAGGTCATTGCCAACGCCACGAGCACGGTGGCGTTATGGCCGGGCCAGTTGGGTAGTCTTTGGGGATATCGCAAGGAGTTGGGGCCAAGTCACAGGGCCGTCGCGCTTCTGGCAGTGCCGAGTTTTCTGGGCGGGCTGATCGGGGCGACACTGCTCCTGAAGACCAGCAACGAGACCTTCCGTGCCCTGGTGCCTTACCTCATTTTCGCGGCGACTCTCTTGTTTATTGCCCAGGAGCCGCTCGCCCGCTGGCAGCGACGCCGAGCCGAGCGGGCCGCAGCCGAGCAGGGCAGCGGTTCGGCCACGATTGCATCGGGCACGCACAGGGCGGCGTGGTCTGCGGTCCGTTGGGCCGTGGTGATGCTCTTTCAACTCTTCGTGGCCATCTACGGCGGCTACTTTGGCGCGGGGATCGGCATCCTCATGCTCGCCGAGCTGGGTTTTCTAGGCTTCACGAACATCCACCGCATGAATGCCCTGAAGAACATCAACGGCATGTGCATCAACGGGGTGGCGGCCGTGATGTTTATCGTCAACGGCCTGGTCGATTGGCGACTCGCCTCGCTGATGGCCGCGGGAGCGATCCTCGGCGGCTACGCCGGCGCCGGCGCGGCCCAGCGCATCGGCCAGAAGAACGTGCGCCGGATCGTGGTGCTCATCGGCTTCTCGCTGACGATCTCGCTTCTTCTCCGCGGGTGACCGCCTTTGGAGTGCGGCGACTTGTCGCCGCTTTTGCTTGGCGGCAAGAGTGGCCGCCGCCCAAAGCAAAAGAAAGCGGCGACAAGTCGCCGCACTCCAAGCCTAGGTAATGCCATACGGTGGCGATCGTATCGCTGCCATACGGGCCGACGAAGGCGCGGACATCGTGCGTGCCGGCCACTTTGTGGGGGAGGAGATTGGGGTCAGGCCGGCGTTAGTCAATAGCGGGTTCGGTCGGGTAGCATGTCCGGAGTCTTCGATGCACGTTGGCTTTGGTCGATCGAGCGACAGACATCGCCTTTCGCAATCCGTCCGGGACGTACCCGGATTTCTGTGGAAATTGGGCCAGCGGGTTTGGTAGGCTGACGGTCGCATGAGTCTCTCTGCCGCCACGACCGTCCCGAAACGGCGCCACCCCCCGAGGCACCCCCCGATCCCGCAAAAGCCCAAGTTTGTTGACCAAAACGCTAACCGGTGGGATCGCTCATCCGGCCAATAGCGGTCTTCGACACGAATGTCCTGTTCTCCGGTACTGCCTGGAAGGGTAAGCACGCTCCTTGTGTCAGTCGGCGCGAAGCACTATCGTGGTGTTCGCAGGCCCTGGAGGACTAAGAGATGCTTGCGGCAACCCTTCTTTCAGTAGCAATAGTAGCGGCAGCACCCATGCAATTCCAACGGCATGAGATCGGCGTCTACCCCGGCGGGTATCAGGTAGCCGTGGCCGACTTGAGCGGCGACGGCCGGCCCGACGTGGTGGCCCTTTCCACCGACGGCAATCGGGTTGATTGGTACGAAAACCCCACCTGGAAGCGCCGGCCGGTGGCCACGATCGACCAGCCCATCGACCTGGCGGTCCACGACATCGACGGCGACGGCCGGCCTGAAATCGGCCTGGCGAGCGGTTTCTATTTCAGCCAGTCGACCCGGGGCGGGGAGATCCAGTGGCTCAAGCCGAAGGCGAACCTCGACGAGCCCTGGGCCGGTCACCCCATCGCCAAGGATCCCGTCACGCACCGCGTGCGCTTTGCGGACATCGACGGCGACGGGCGCAAGGAGCTGATCCACGCCCCGATCTTCGGTCCCGGTTCCCGCGGCACTGCGGCCCCCAAGCCGGCACACCTCTGGGCCTTCCGCCCGCCGAAAGATCTCGCCAAAGGGAAGTGGGAAGTGCAGAAGATCGACGAAACGCTGACCGTGCTCCACGGCCTCTGGGTGGGCAGGCTCGACGACACGGGCCGAGACCAACTGCTCACGGCCAGTTATGAAGGGATCTATCGATTCCTCTTCGATGGCTCCGGTGCGTCGGGCCGCTGGCGCAAGCAACTCATTTCCTCGGGCGCCGAGCCCAAGGATGCCAAACCCGGCTCATCGCGAGGGGCCAGCGAAGTCGCCCCGGGGCGGCTCCGCAACGGGCGGGCGTTCATCGCGGCCATCGAGCCGTGGCACGGCAACCAGGTCGTGGTCTATACTCTCGATCCGACCGGCCCCGGCTTCGCAGGGGTCGCGTGGCAGCGGCAGGTGCTCGATGAGACGCTTTCCGAAGGCCATGTCCTCGTTGCGGCCGACTTCGACGGCGATGGCGACGACGAGATCGTGGCCGGATGGAGAGGCGGGGGCGGGGGGCTCACTCTCTATGACGCAATCGACGGCGACCCGCTCCACTTCCAAGAAGCGCCCTTGGGCCGCGGCATTGCCGCCGAAGGAGCCGCAGTGGCCGATATCAACGGCGATGGCCGGCTCGATCTCGTGGTCAACGCCGGACGGACCAAGAACCTCGTCTGGTACGAGAATCGGCGGTAGAGCAAGGCCTTTGGAGTGCGGCGATTTATCGCCGCTTTTGTTGGCCGCGACACCAGGTACCGCCAAGAAAGAAAGCGGCGATAAATCGCCGCACTCCAAAGCCCGGTCGCCTCACCTTCCGAAAAGGCCCTTGACCGCAAGCCGCAACAGGACCCAAGCCGACGTGAGAAGCTCCCGAGGATTGATTTTCGAGTCCCCATGGCGGCGGTTGACGAAGTGGATCGGCACCTCCGCGAACCGGGCCCCCAGCCGTTTGAGCCGCCAGAGGATCTCCTCTTCAAAGGAATAGCCGTGCGAGGAAATCGCCTGAAAGTCTAGCCGGGCCAACAGTTCGGTGCGGTAGCAGCGGTATCCGCTGCTGCAATCCTTGGGCGACAGGCCGAGCAGCCAGCGTGCGACCCAATTGACCGCGCGACTCATGGCGTGGCGAATCCAGGGCCAGCCCTCAATGCTCCCGCCCGCAACGTACCGCGAGCCGATCGCCACGCCGACCGGCGGCAGCCCGGGTCGATCCATGACGCCAATCAGGTCTGGGAGTCGCTCAGGTGGGTGGCTCAAGTCGGCGTCCATGGTCACCAGGTACGCGTACTGCCCGCGACGCTCCGCAGCATACCGCATGGCCGTCGCCAAAGCCGTCCCCAGCCCGAGTTTGCCCTCGCGCTCTAGGCACGTGAGGCGCGGCTCTCGCGCGGCCATGTCGTGGCACCACTGGCCGGTGCCGTCGGGCGAGTTGTCGTCGATCACGAGGATCTCCGCCTCCGGCAGACAGCGCAGGACATCCTCGACCAGTTGAGGCAGCGTCGCGATCTCGTTGTAGGTGGCTACTGCCACCAGCGGCTTGGAAGATTCCGGCATGACAGCGAACCAACTTCCTGCACTGCTAACTCAGGGTTCGGGGTTCAGGATTCAGGATATTGACATCGACATCTTTCAGGAGTCCTGAACCCTGAACCCTTTTTTCGACTCAAGTCACACGAACCCCGTAGCCGATAACCTTGTCCCTGTCTATCGTCTCATGGTGAAGGTGTCTGACACCTTTTCGGAATTGGCCCTGACTTCCATTTCCGCCTTGAGTATAATACGCCACTATCTAGGACGTTTGCGACTCGACTTCCATGGCTTGCCCTCCCACAGCGGCTCCCCGCTGTTCCGAATCTTCAACTTGTTCCGAGACCGAGCCAGCCGAAAGCCCCGAAGGCTGTAGTAGCCTTTATGGGCCGAGGTTCTGGCACGCTTACGCTGCCAACACGTTGGTCACGGTGGCGTGCGCTATCCTGTTCCGCTATGCGGACTTCGTGACCGTGCTGGGCGGCACGGAACTGCACTTGGGGTGGATTGTCGGGGTGGGGATGGTCGGCAGCGTGCTGGCCCGCTTCTCCCTCGGAACCGCCATTGATCAGCACGGACCGAAGCTGATCTGGCTCGGCTCGCTGGCGATCTTCGCCGTCAGTTGTCTGGCCCATCTCGCTGTAGCGCGGTGCGACGGGCTCGCAGTCTACCTCCTGCGGCTGTTGTTTTGCACTTCCATCGCGGGAATCTTCGGGGCTTCCACGACGTTCGTTTCCGGACGGGTTACCATGGCCCGGATGGCCGAACTGCTTGGCATTCTCGGCACGTCCGGGTTTGTGGGGATGATGCTTGGCACACATCTGGGGGATATGCTGGCCGGCTCGGGGCCGATCGAGCGATGGCTCGTCGACCGGATGTTCGTCGCCGCAGGGATCTCGGCACTGGCAGCCATCCCATTCGCCTGGCTCGCCACGCGGAAGACGCCGGCGCCTCCCGCCCATCCGCAGCCCCATACCTTGGCCATCATTAGGAAGTATCAGCCAGGGTTTGTGCTAGCCGCCGGAGTGGCCGCGGGGGCCGCGTTGTCCTTGCCACAGACCTTCCTGAGGACCTATGTGGAGGGGATTGATGTCCCCAGAATAGGTGTATTTTTCACAGTGGTCGCCGCGACCGCCGTGACCATGCGGTTAGTCAACCGGCACGTCCTGGACCGCCTCGGGTTGTCGACGATGATTTTCATTGGGCTTGGGCTGTTGGCCTTGGCCCAAGTCCTGTACCTCGTGGTGCACTGCGAGTGGCAGCTCGTCTTTCCCGGACTGCCCTATGGAATCGGGCAGGCGATTCTCTTCCCGGTGATTGCCGCGGTTGGTACAACCACGTTTCCGACCCGCTATCGCGGACTGGGAATTACGCTCGTGCTGGCCTCGTTCGACGTGGGGCAGTTGATCGCCGCCCCGTTGGCCGGCGGAGTCCTTCACGTTTGCGAGCTGGTTGGCCTGGCCGGCTATCCGACGCTGTTCCTCGCCACGGCCGCCATGTTGGTCGCGGTCGGTGCAATCTACTGGTGGACGCTGGCGCGCCAGGCATCGGCCGACGCCCCGCCGGAGCGTGCCGTCATCCTCCGCTTCCCGCAGACCGCTGCCGAGCGCCGCTCGATGGCTTCCGAGGCGAAATCGGCCAGTGCGGCCGTAGGGCAAGCTGCTAGCTTGCCACGGTAGTACCCACGGGCAAGCTAGCAGCTTGCCCTACGACCACGCGCCGGTAATAGTCGATCGACTGCCGCAGGCCGTCGATGAGCGACACGCGGGGCTCGTAGCCCAACAACTTGCGTGCCAACGTGATATCCGCGGTGCTTTCGTGGATATCGCCCGGCCGAGGCGGCGCGAAGGTCGGCTCGACCCGCGCGCCCATGACCTCGTTCAACCCGGCCAGCAGCTCCAAGAGGTTGATCGATCGGCCCGTGGCCACGTTCATCACCTGGCTGGCCGCCGCCGGCGCGTCGGCGGCAAGGAGATTGGCCCGGACCACGTCGCCCACGTAGGTGAAGTCGCGCGACTGCGTTCCGTCGCCGAAGATCACCGGCGAGCGGTTGGCGAGAATCGCCGTGATAAAGATCGGGATCACCGCGGCGTAAGGGTTCTTCGGGTCCTGTCGCGGGCCGAAGACGTTGAAGTAGCGCAGGGCGACCGTTTCGATGGGGAAGGTCGCCGCGAATGCCCCGCAATAGTATTCCGCAGCGAGCTTCGCCGCCCCGTAGGCCGAGATTGGCGCCGGCAGATCGGTCTCACGTTTGGGGCTGGTGGGCCGGTCGCCGTACAGGGCGCTGGAGCTGGCATAGACGATCCGCCGCACCCCGGCCCGCCGCGCCGCATCCAATAGCGTGACCGTCCCGGTCGCGCAGGCCGTGTGGGTTTTCAGCGGATGCTCGACGCTCAACGGCACCGAGGCCAATGCGGCCTCGTGGAACACGCAATCGACCCCCTCGACTGCCCGGCCCACGGCTTCCGTATCCACCAGGTCGGCCTCGATGAACTCGATTCCCTCGCGGAACGGATCGAGGTTCGACAGGAACCCCGTGCTCAAGTTGTCCAGCACCCGCACCCGCTCGCCGCGCGAAACGAGCGACTCGACAATGTGCGACCCAATGAATCCCGCCCCGCCCGTGACAAGAAAGGTACGCATCCGATGCCCTTTGCGAAAACGCCCATCATACCCGAATGGCCTGCGCGTGCAACCTCTCGTGGCACAGTCGTCTTGCCGAGTCGGGCGGCAGAGTCTGCCCAAGCTCCTCCGGATGGGCACGGAACCACTGGGATACCAGCAGGATCAGGTCGGGATCGTCGGGCGTGGCGTGATCGACGCGGAGACGCTGGCGGAGGACATCCGCTGGTCGGTGAGCGACTGCGATTTCGACGTGGCGTTGCACTTGGTCTTCGAGAACCGCGCCGCCCACGACGCCTACCAGGATTCGCCCCAGCATCAACGATTCCTCGAAGAAAACGAAGGCAATTGGAAGGCGATCCGCGTGTTCGACGCGTACGTGGGCCAGTGAACCTCACAGATTTGGTCCGATCAACGCCCATGGAGGTACTTGACATCCCATCGCTACTGGGGGATAATCCTGTATGGCATATTCGCGGAGACAGTTGCGAAGGGTGTGGCTCGTCTACCACTCACCACGTTCTCGCCGAAGTCGGCCGGAGAGGAGAGAGAAAGCAATGTTGACCGAGAGTATCTCCATTAGCGTGGACGCCGACGCCGCTCGTTGCTTCAGCGAGGCGTCGCCCGAAGAACGCCGCAAGATCGAACTTCTCCTTGCCCTGCGTCTGCGTGAACTGACCGCCGGGCGCGTGCGTCCCCTGAAGGAAATCATGGACGAGATCGGCACCCAGGCGGAGGCCAGGAGGTTTACCCCAGAGACGTTACAGGCGATCCTGCGTGAAGAGTGATCTTGGGCGAATTGGCTTTGAGCGGCAAAGGTAGTCACATTGTCACGGGGGATTCGGACCTGCTCGTACTTCACCCCTTTCGCGGGGTTGCGATCGTGAGTCCACAATCGTTCCTCGCAATCCCGGACGTGCAGAACCATGGGTAATGGCGTGGACTCCCCGTCCAACCTGGATCGCTACGTGCGTCAGATCCGCTACGCGCCGCTGGGGCGTGTCGGGCAGGAGCGATTGGCGGCGAGCAAGGTGCTGGTCTGCGGGTGCGGCGCGTTGGGGAGCGTGTTGGCCAGCACCCTGGTGCGGGCCGGGGTGGGGCTGGTGCGGATCGTTGACCGCGATTTCGTCGAAACCAATAACCTCCAGCGGCAAATGCTCTTCGATGAAAAGGACGTGGCCGCGCAGCTCCCCAAGGCCGTCGCCGCCGCCCAAAAACTCCGCAAGATCAACTCCGAAGTCCAGGTCGAGGCCGTGGTGGCCGACGTGAATCATACGAACATCCAGGATCTCTGCGAAGACGTCGACGCAATCGTCGATGGAACCGACAATTTCGAGACGCGGTTCCTGGTGAACGACTTCGCCGTCGAGCGCGGTCTGCCCTGGGTCTACGGTGGGTGTCTCGGCGCGGAAGGGCAGAGCATGACCATTTTGCCGGGCGACACCCCGTGCCTGCGGTGCCTCATGGCCGAGTGCCCCCCGCCCGGCACCATGCCCACCTGCGATACGGCCGGGATCCTCGGGCCGATCGTGGGCGTGATCGCTTCCATTCAGGCCGTCGAGGCGATCAAGATCCTCAGCGGCCATCGCGACGCCATCTCGCGCTACCTGACTGTCGTCGAGCTCTGGGATAGCTGCATCCGGCAGGTCAACATCGCCTCGCTCCGCGAGCACGTCGATTGTCCTACCTGTAAGCGCCGCGAGTTCCCTTGGCTATCGGGCAAGGAGGGAAGCCGCTCGGCGGTCCTCTGCGGACGCAATGCCGTGCAATTGACCCAGCCCGGCGTGACCCTCTCGCTCGATCAACTCGCCCGGCAACTAGCGGGGATCGGCCAGGTCACGCGTAATGCGTTCCTGCTGCGAATAAAGGTCGACGCTTACGAGCTAACCATCTTCCCCGACGGCCGGGCAATCATCGGCGGCACCAGCGACGTGGCCACCGCGCGAACGCTGTACGCCAAGTACATCGGGCATTGAAAGGGTTCAGGGTTCAGGGTTCAGAACTTGAGATCGATGTCTTTCAGGACTTCTGAATCCTCTACCCCGTGCCTCCGTGGTGTAGCTCCTGCGGCAAGACGTTCGACAATCCGATCCACGTCGAACACGCAGCCGGCCCACGTGCCGCCGCTGACTTGCTGCAAGGCAGCCCAGAGGCGGGTCTCGTCGGGAAGCTGCGGATCCGGCGACAAGTCCGGATGTGGCAGGCGCTCGGCCAAGATTCGCGCCGCCTCTTCCGGCCCAAATTCGCGTGAGGCGTCGCCCGCCAGATCCACGGTTCCTTCCAGGCGGTTGCGGTCGATGACGATCCGGATGCGATCGCCGTCGCGGACCTTGCCGATGGGGCCGCCGGCCAGGGCTTCCGGTGCGACCAGCCCGATGCACGCGCCGGTGCTCACGCCGGAGAATCGGGCGTCGGTTACCACCGCCACTTCGGGGCCCCACGACAAATAACGCAAGGCCGACGTAATCTGGAAGATCTCTTCCATGCCGGAGCCCAGCGGCCCGCGGCCCATGAGCACCAGCACGTCGCCCGGCGCAAGTGGCCGCTCGCCTTGGCCCTTGACCGCGGCGATGGCGTCGGTTTCGCGGCAGAAGACCCGGGCAGGACCGGTCTTGCGATACACGCCGTCGGAGTCGATGACACGCGGGTCAATCGCCGTGCTCTTGATTACCGAGCCGTCCGGCGCCAGGTTGCCTCGCGGAAAGCAGACCGTGCTGGTCACTCCGAGCTGCTTGGCCCGATCGGGGCTGAGGATCACGTCGTCCGGATCAACTCCGTCTTGCTCGCGAAGGCGTCGGCGAAGGGCCTCGCGACGCGGCGATCGCTCCCACCAGCGGAGCACCTCGCCGAGTGTCACGCCCGCGACCGTCAAAACGCCTAGATCCAGCAGTCCCATTTCGCGGAGATGGAGCATCACCTCCGGCACGCCGCCGGCCAAATAGGCCCGCAGCGTGGGGTGATTGATCGGGCCGTTGGGTAG
Source organism: uncultured Planctomycetaceae bacterium (assembly GCA_964438165.1). Classification (GTDB taxonomy): domain Bacteria; phylum Planctomycetota; class Planctomycetia; order Pirellulales; family Thermoguttaceae; genus CALFBP01. Next base: position 12,600 of record CAYTJV010000080.1, read on the forward strand.
CACGTCAACCAGGCGCGGCACGCGGCGATTCACTTCGGTCCAGTCGTCGATCCCCGGCCGCCGCAGTTTGGCCGCATAGGCAATTGCCGGCAAGTGCAGAATCAGATTCGTCGAGCCGCCGAAGGCCGCGTGGACGACCATGGCGTTGCGGATCGAGGCTTCGCTGACCACGTCGCGAACGGTGATTCCACGCTGGCTTAGGGCCATCAAGGCGAGGGCACTCCGCCGGGCCATGTCGAGCCAGATCGGCTGGCCCGACGGGGCCAACGCCGAGTGCGGCAAGGCGAGCCCGAGGGCCTCGCCCACCACCTGAGCACTGGCCGCCGTGCCGAGGAAATGACATCCGCCGCCCGGCGATGCGCACACCCGGCAGCCGAGCACGCAGGCGTCTTCCAACGATAACTCGCCGCGGGCAAACCGGGCCCCGATCGACTGAATCTTGCCCGTGTCCTCGCCATCGGTGGACGGCAGCGTCACCCCGCCGGGCACGAGCACGCTGGGCAGGCCGCCGAAGCTCACCAGGGCCATCATCATGGCCGGCAGCCCCTTGTCGCACGCGGCGACTCCAAGAACTCCGCGTGCGGTCGGGATCGAGCGGACCTGGCGACGCAGCACGCTGGCCGCGTCGTTGCGATAGGCGAGACTGTCGAACATGCCCGGCGTGCCCTGGGTGCGCCCGTCGCACGGATCGGTGCAATAAGCGGCATACGGCACCGCACCGGAGCGCTTGAATTCCTCGGCCGCGGCCTTCATCGCCAGGCCGAGCTCGAAATGCCCGGTGTGATAGCCCAGTGCTATGGCAGACCCGTCTTCCGCCCGCATGCCCCCGAGCGTGCTGAGCATCACAAACTGCGGGCCGGCCAACTGCGACGGCTCCCAGCCCATCCCGGCGTCCTCTGTCATGCCGAAGGCGTCGCCGCTGGGCCGGTAAAGCAGCATCTCGGCCGTCAGCGGCAGCCGGCCGCGCGGACCAGGCCCGCGCGTGAGCACTTCGTAGAGGGGAGCATCTTGCGAATCGAAAAGGTTCTCTGGTCTGATCAAGTTCACTTGCGAATGGGACATGGGAAACGACTCGTAGTTCTTGGTCTGCAAGCCCACGGGTTGCAACCCGTGGGCTTTTATTGCTCGGGACGCCAACACGTGCGCTTCACGTGTCGCCTGAAGCCGGCTTGATCCACTTCCACACCCACGCCCCTTCCTGCGCGTGGTCAAGGATGTAGTAATACACGTTGAGTTGGTGTTTACGGCTGTCCACTCGCAAAGCTTTTCCGCGTTTTCCCCAGAGTTTTTTCGTCCAGCCGCGGTCGCGCAGCACGAACCATGCATGACGCTTCGCAATGCCCGACCACGGACGTGCTTTCCCACTCGGCAGCTTCACCAAAACGTGTATGTGCTGGCCGCCAGCGCTGATACACAGGACGAATGCCCCAGTTGCTCGAGCCGGTCTCGTATCGCAGCGCCTACGATGGGACGAAGGGACTCCGGCAGGCAAATCGGATCGCACTTCAAGGACTCGCGGCTCCGGCGTTCGCGTTCAGCGTAGCGGCCCTGGGGAGGAGGATTCTTGTAGTCGCCCTCCACGTGTTCGCGATGGTGACGCGTGCGAAAGCCGCGAGGATCGCCGTACAGCCACGAGCCGTAGGTGCTCAAGATGACGTGATACCACTGCAGAGACTTTACCTGCTTTTCCATGTTCGCCTCTCCCAGCGATCCTATCCCGCGACAAGCCCACGGGTTGCAACCCGTGGGCTTTGACGAACCCGCAAGCGGCAAGCATAGATCAAATCAGTACTTGACTCAAGAACCGCTTGGTACGGCTCGTTTGCGGGTCATCGAGGACCTGGGCTGGCGGCCCCTCTTCGATCACTTTCCCCTCGTCGATCACGACGATCCGGTCGGCCGCCCGGCGCGCGAAACCGATCTCGTGGGTCACTACCACGAGCGTCAACCCTTCGCGCTTGAGGTCCTCCAGCACGGCCAGCACTTCGCCTTTGAGCTCGGGGTCCAACGCGCTGGTGATCTCGTCGCACAGGAGTCCGCGGGGCTGCATGGCCATGGCCCGGGCGATGGCCACCCGCTGCTTTTGGCCGCCGGATAGCTCGCGCGGATACGCATCGCAGCGATCGGCCAGTCCCACCCGCTCCAAAAGCGCCATGGCCCGATCGCGGGCCTCTGACTTCGATCGCCGAAGCACCTGGCGAGGGGCCTCCATCACGTTACCCAAGGCGGTCAGGTGTGGGAAGAGCTGGAAATCCTGGAAGATCATCCCCACCAGCCGACGGACCCGGTGCGCCGCATCGCCGTTGGAGCGGCTGTCGCCGGGCCGGAGCACGTGCGGCCCCACGCGGATCTCGCCCGAGTCGAACGTCGCCAGCCCGTTGATCGCGCGGAGCAGCGTCGACTTGCCCCCGCCGCTCGGCCCGATCACGGCCACGGTTTCGTGGGCGGCGATCGAAAGGCTCGCGCCATCGAGCACGGTCCGCGTGCCGAACCGTTTCGAGACGTTGTCGATCACCACATCGAGCGGTGCCGTCATAGCCCTTTTCCCCAACGCTTCTCCAGGTACCGCGAAAGATACCCTAGCGGCACCGACATCACCAGGTACAGCGCGGCCGTCGCCAGGCCGATCTCCAGGTACCGCATACTGGACTTGGCCAGGATCTGGTACTGCTTGGTCAGCTCGACCACGGCGATGACGCTCACCAGGCTGGTGTCCTTGAACAGAGCAATGAAATCGTTGGTCATCGGCGGGAGAATCACGCGGATGGCCTGCGGCAAGATGATCCTGCGGAACGTGAGCCAGCGCGACATGCCCAGCGAAGCGGCCGCTTCCCACTGGCCCACCGGGATCGAGCCGATCCCCGCCCGATAAATCTCCGCCTCGTAGGCCGCGTAGTTCAGTCCGAACCCGAGCACGGCCGCCGCCATCGCTGATAGCTTCAGGGTGTCGCCCAAGCCGTAGCTCTCCGAGACGGTGGGAAGGCCGTAATAGAGGAAGTACAACAGCAAGAGCACGGGAATGCCGCGAAAGAATTCCACGTAGGCCATCGCCGCAAATCGCACGGGGCGGAACCCATACAGCCGGCACATCGCGATCGGCAGACCCAAGGCGATCGCCAAGAGCATGCTCATGACCGACAACTGGATGGTGACGGCCGCCCCTTGAAGCAGCAGACGGAAGCAATCAAACCAGCTCCAGCCGCGGGCGGACTGAAGCTGCACATCAGTATTATCCGTTTCCGCAAAGAGCGTCGCCTGATCGTCGTTCCAGATTTGCCACTTTTCGTAGATCTGTTTCAGCACGCCGCGTTCGGCCAAGCGAACCAGTGCCACGTCGAACTCCTGTGCCAGCGATTCCTGCTCCTTGCGGAATCCGATCGCATAGTGGCCCGACGCCAGCGGCTCGCCGGTGAACTTGAGCTTGGGATTGGGTTTGGCGTAGTAAACGGCGATCGGCAGGTCCAAGAGCACCGCGTCGATGCGGCCCAACTCCAGATCCACGTACGGCTCGACTTGGCTGTCGTAGACCTTCTTGGTCAGGCCCATCTTGTCCAGCACTCGTTCGGCCGCCGTATCCTCCAGGGTGCCGACCGCACCGCCCACGGACTTACACTGCTGGAGCGTCTCGAATCGCTTCTCCCCGGAGCGGGCCACCAACTGGAGCTTATACAGATAATACGGCCGGCTGAAGCGGACGGCCTTGGCTCGGTCGGCCGTAATCTCCAGCCCGTTCATGGCAAAGTCGAAGTCCCCGCGCTGGAGCCCCGATACCAGACTGCGGAAATCATACTGCCGGAACTCGATCCGCCGGCCCAACTCCTTCTCCAACTCCCCGGCCAGATCGACCTCGAACCCAATATTGACCGCCGGATTCTTCGGGGCCTTGAAGATATACGGCGCCCCACCCTCGGCATCGGCGGCCCAACGCAACGCCGGACGCTCGCCTGACTCTCCAAGTACAATCCCACCAACGAGCGCCGCAAAGAAGCAAGGCAGTAGGAGCCACCGGGTAAAGGTGCCCCTGGAATATCGCCAATGAGAAGCGGAAATCGAGATTGCCATTGCGAAGGCGGGTTCACCGCATTTCTAAGACGTGCCATCGCCGCGGGAACACGGACAGCACGGTTCCAGAAGTAACTCCAACGAACACGCCTATTGTTAATACACCGAAAAGCACGACCCAATTCGGGTCTGCGAAGTCGAAGTCGAAAAGGAGGAGAGCGGCCGTGGGTATCGCTGGTGCAGCGATCAATACACCAACAGAGACATAACGACGTAGAATCCAAAACGTGGGAAGGAGAGCGGACCAGCAGATCCAGAGGGATACTACCCACGGATTCATCAACGAGTTCAGACCCTTGAATGCATCAGGCCGTGAACCCGGGAATCTTTCGCGGAGCCATGCCTCAAGTTGGCTCGTGGATTCATGGAGAAAAGCAAACGTTGTCGCGATACCGACCACTCCATATATGACAACTGCAACTAGGCATCGCCGTGCTGCTGGGGATACATCCGTTGACTGGCTCGGTTCCGGCGTCATAACGTGTTCTTGCCGCCTTCTACTGTTTTGGCCGAGTCGCGGGCAAGCTCAACCACGCCCTTCGCAAAGCCTCAGGGACGTGCCACCCGTTCCGCGGCGGCCCCTCGCGATCCGCTGCCTGAGCGCTTCGTTCCTCTCTTGCGAGTCCGCGCACTCTCGACGGACTGCCTCTCTCGTTGCCGGTCGCGCTGCTGGAGATGACGGAACCAGCCTCGGAGTCCTCGAAACTTGCGGACGAGGGACTCGCGGGCGGTGCGAACGGCTTCAAGGTTTTCATCACGGAGGGCCATGTTGCTCTCTCGAAACGGTCTGTTCGTGCATCGCCTCATAGAGTTTGATCTCTCGCCGGTATTGCTGCATCATATCGCGATACGACCGGACCACCCGCTCGCGGTGCATCGGTGAGAGGTCGGCGCGGGTCTCGATCTCCGCCAAGCGACGTTCCAGATTGGCTAGCTTGGTTTTTGTCTGTTCGTAACCCTGCGGACTCAAGTGTTCCGTCATAGGATCACCTCCACGACACTCTCGTTGACGATCAATCGTCGAACGCCACGTTGCTTGGCCCAACCGACGAACTCCACCAGTTCGCGGATTTCGGCCACCCGTCGCTCAATGTTCGCGAACGCGCCATACCGCCCAGACCGCAACCAGCCGGTCTTCTTCGTGGACGTCGTAGTACACGGAGAGAGGAAACACGGTCAAGATGCGGGTATTGCCAACGCGGGATTCGCCGACTTCCAGCGGCGAGGTACGGAGCAAGGCATCCATGGCGTCGGCAGCGTCCGTCACTGCCTGACGGTCTTGGGCGCTATTCCAGAGGTCGGCGAGCGTGTGCTCGGCTATGGGTCTCCAGACAACGGTAAACGTCATTTCGCACCCAGCGAGGTCCAGATTTCCGCGAGTGGGCGCCCGCCCCGTTCGCTCTTCATTCGTTCTAGCTCTTCCTCGGAATAGGGGCATTCGTCCGACGCGAGGGTGGCCACGGTGGGAACGAAATGACCGAGGCGATGGCCGCCCTCGTCGACCAATTCAACCGGCTCAGAAACGCCGGCCAACTGAACCTTCAACGCACTGTCGACCATGATTCGATTCATTGGCATGTTCCTCACGAAAGTATAGTGCCTCTTCTCTTCGGTTCAGATCACGATTTTGGATTGCGGCGACTCGTCTCTGCTTTTCCTTGCCAGCACGCACCCCCACGGCCCAAAGAAAGCGTCGACAAGTGCCCAGCCACTAAAGGACCTGCCGCCCAACGAACGGACACGCTGAATATCTCC
>CAYTJV010000081.1:0-18409 GCA_964438165.1 uncultured Planctomycetaceae bacterium
TAGGTGTTGGCCAGCACGATCTGCGTGCCGGTGGCGCGGAGCTGGCCGATCTCCAATCCCTTGACCGACGCCTGAGTGCCGACAGGCATGAAGGCCGGAAGATCGACCGTCCCGTGAGGGGTGCAAAAAATGCTTCGTCGTGCGGCGCAGCCCGGGGCGACGTTCTGAAGCCGAAAGGAGAAGCCAGACTTCATAGGAACCGATGAAGGATGAAAGATAAAGGATGAGAGATGAGGGATCAGAGATATTTGCGCCCGCCGCGGGATTCATCCTTCATCCTTCATCCCTTATCTCTCATCCCTTATCCCTTATCTCTCATCCCTCATCCTTCTCAGTCTCCACGGAGTTTCAGTCCGTGAACCGTCAGTTTGTCGCGGACTTCGTTCAGGCTGGTGACGCCGAAATTCTTGCACTCCAAGAGCTCGTCGCCGGTGTGCCGGACCAGCTCGCCAATCGTGCTGATGCCCAGCCGGATCATGCACTTGCGGGCCCGCACCGACAGCGCCAGCTCGGCGATCGGCCGGCTCAACAGCGCCTGCTCGTCGGGCGTGAGGGCCTCCGGCTCGTACGGTTCCAGAATTTGCTTCTCGGTGGCCAGCATGCCCAGGCGGAGCCCCTTGGAGGCGAGCATCTCCTTGATCTCGACGAGGCTCGTTTCGCCGAAGTTCTTGCTCGCCAAGAGCTCCAACTCCGTACACCGGCAGAGATCGCCGAGGGTCATTACGCCCATCTTCTGGAGGCAGTTGCGGCTCCGCACCGACAACTCGAAGTCGGTCACCGGGATGCCCAGCACCTGGCTCATGCGGTCGCGTTTCCTCTGGGCGTCCTCGTCGTAGTACATTTGCCCCGAAGCCTGCGCGTCCCGCATATAGAGCCTGACCCGAGGCTCGTTGGGATACACGTCGAGAATCCGCTGGTAGCACTGGGCGGCGCGATCGAACTGCTCCAGGTCTTCATAGAGGAGCCCCAGGCTCAACAACGGGCCCACGTGCGTGGGAAACTGCGCTGTGGAGCGCTTGTACAAATCCAGGGCCGCCTCATCGTTGCCGCGGCGGTCGCTCTCCGCCGCCAGGCCGAACAGCGCCCCGGCGTGCGTCCGATCCGCATCGACCGCCCGCTCGAAAAGCGCGACCACCTCGTTCGGATTCCCGCCCAGCGCCGCCACGGTGGCCCCGCGCTGGTAGAGATACTCGGCGGTCTGCTCCACGGCGCCGGAGAGGGAATCCAAGGCCGCCAGCGCGGCGCTCGGATTGCCCGCGTACCGCAGGGCCTCGGCCTGGCCGACGGCGCATTCGTCGGCACGGTAGCCCGCCTGCTTGGCGGCGGCGTAGCTCTCGATCGCCGCGTCGTACTTCTCCCGGGCAAACAGCGTCCTGGCGATGTAGAAGTGGGCCAACGCCCCGCCATCGCCTTTGCGGAGCACCTCCAGCGCCCGGTGATACCGGCCCAACAGGTGCAGGCACACTCCCAAACGCACGTTGCTGGCTGGGCTCGGGTCCTCTCGGGTTTCGAGCTCCGCTAGCGCCTCGCGGAACGTCCGGTAGTTGGAAGAATCCTTGGAAATCGCCTGTGCAATCTGCTGGATTTCCTTGGGCCCGAACGTACCAGCCAAAAGGACTACCTGCTTCAGATCAAAATCAACGGCCACGGTCATTGCCAGACTCCCCGACAAGAATTATCCCCTCATTCGGGATGGAAGATGTAGAGCCAGCGGAGGGACTTGAACCCACAACCCCAGCTTTACGAAAGCTGTGCTCTACCAGTTGAGCTACGCTGGCTAGCTGCTGCCAGCCAAACTAAGTAATCTATCCCAAGAGATCGGGGGTGGCAAGTCTTATCAAGGAGAAGGGAAATGAAGACATGGTTCGGACTGCTGAGCACGCTGGTTTGCTGCTGCCCAGCTCTTGGCGAGGAGGCCGTCGTCGAGTTGTCCAAGCACCTTGGGAAGGCGCCGGCCTTGGTCGTCGTGGTTTGCGCAAGGGGCGAGGGCGTCTTGCCCACGATTGCCGGGATCGTCGAGCAGACGCCGTGGAAGGTCCTCTGTCGGGGCGCCCCATCGCCCGGGCTGAACAAGATTCGCGATTGGGCCAGGGAAAAAGGGCTCTTGGGTGGACGGATTTGCGTGGTGGACGACGAGGGTGCGTCGCTCTGGCTCGCCGGGGACCTGGCCGACGCCGTGTGGGTGGCGCCGGGCGTCAACAAGCCGCCGTCCGACAATGAGATTCTGCGCGTGTTGCGCCCCGGCGGCGTCTGTATCGCTTCGGGAAAGGTCGTCGTGAAACCCGCTCCACCCGGCGTGGATGAGTGGCGCCATCCGTACCATGAGCCGGACAATAACGTGGTGTCGCAAGACCGCGTGGCGCGACTGCCGGGGGAGTTGCGTTTCCAGACGCTTCCGGTCTTCGCGGCCATGCCGAATCAAACGCTGTTTGCCGGCGGGCGGATTTTCTTCTTTTCCGGACACATCGCGTTCCACGAGCGCGAAGAACCGCTGTTGAACACGCTGACGGTCCTCAACGCGTACAACGGCCTCCGCCTTTGGAGTCGCCCGTTGGACCCGAACTACGTCGTCCACGACGTCGCCAAGCTGGCAACCGGCAGCGAGGTGGTCTTTGCCGAGGGCGGGACCCTCTGGATGCTGGATGCGGCGACCGGGCAGGAGCGCGGCAAATTCCGCGTTCCGCCCGAGGCAGCCGCCGCCGGCGACACGGACTGGAAATGGATTGCCCAGGAGAAGGACAAGCTCTGGGCGGCGTTCGGCCCGCCGGATGCCCGCGTTGCGCCCCATAAGCAGAAAAGGCAGATGGGCCACTGGCCCTGGGACGTGGCGGACGCGCAATACAAGAGCATCGTCGATAACTTCGGCGCTGCAAGAGGACTGGCCGCCTTCCAGTATCCCGAGATGAAGCTGCTTTGGAGCGTCGGCGAGAAGGAGCCGTTCGACGCTCGGGCCTTGTGCATGAGGGGGGGACGAATCTTCCAGTTGGCGCCGCACAAGTACATGGCCGCTCGCGATGCCGCCACGGGGAAGCCGTTGTGGCGCCGCACGCCCGAAACGTCCAAGGAGCTTTTCGACGCCATCGGCAGCTCGCTCAAGCGCCAGGGCTGGGGCTTGGGATGGGCCACCTACTGTTGCGCGCGGGCCAACAACGACGTGATCTGCATCGCGGGGCCGTCGTTCAAGAAGACGATCGGCGTCGGCTTCGACAAAGGCGATCTCCTCTGGACGTCGAACTTCGAGTCTCCCCATCCGTTCTTCTTCAACGACGTTCTCTACGTGGTCCAGCGCGTGGCGGCGCCCGCGGCCGCCTGCCGGCGAGTCGAACCGCTCACCGGCAAGGTCCTTGACCAGTTCAGTCTCGGAGTGATCGGCTCCTGTACCCGCTTGACTGCGACTCCCAGCCAGTTCTTCTATCGTCCCGGAGGTGGGGAGGGGAGGACCGTCTACGTTGACATCGGCGCGCGAAAACTCGCCGACTATGAAGGCGTGGTCCGTCCCGGATGTTTCGACGGGGTGGTGCCGGCGAACGGACGACTGTATTGGATGCCGCTGGCTTGCGATTGCTGGCAGGTTCACGGCACCTTCTCCATGGCCCCGCGCTCGGCATTGAAGGAGCCGATCGCGCCCGTGGAATCGCCCACGTGGGCCGCGCCCGCCGCGAGTGCCCCCGCGGCCCGGGACGACTGGCCCATGTTCCGAGCCAGCTCCGCCGGGACGGCCACGGTTCCCGCGGCCATCCCGGAGAAGGTGCGGGAGCTGTGGCGGCAGCGTTTGCCGGGCAGCGGCCTGACCGCGCCTGTTTGCGCCCAAGGGCGAGTCTTCGTGGGCGGGACCGACGGCACGGTGCGGGCCCTCGACGCCGCCAACGGAAAAACCCTTTGGCTGGCGTCGTCCCATGCCGCTGTGCTGCACCCGCCTGCCTATTGGAGCGGACGGGTTGTCTTCGGCTCGTGCGACGGTTTTCTCTACTGCGTGGACGCGTCCGACGGGCGGGTGTTGGGACGCGTCGAGCTGGCCCCCGAAAAACGGCTGGTCAACATCATGGACCGGCTCGTGTCGGCGTGGCCTCTGGGCGGCGGAGTCGTCCTGAGCGACGACGGGATCGCCTACACCGCAGCCGGGAGCACCGCCGCCGACGGCGCCGTGGCCGCCGCGGTGGACGTCGCCACCGGCAGATTCCGCTGGCGGCAGGCGTACACGCTTGACCGGAGGGATCCGAAACTGAGCTTCGGCGTCCAGGGAAACGTCCTGCTGAAGGACAACACGCTGTACGTCAACGGCGGCGCCCCAGTGGGAATCGTGGCATTGGACGCGCTTGCCGGCGGGAATCCTCGCGTGGTCGGCCGACTCGAGGCGGGAATGGAGATGTTTCTGGAGCCGGACGGCAAACCGTGCTGCGGCGGCCCTGAGTTGTTCTCTCACGAGTGGGCCAGGACGACCATCTTCAAACGTCACCAGGGTCGCGTCTATTTCCAGACGGCCGGCCGGCATATCGCCCTGGTCGACGGCCGCCTGTTCTGCTCGCGCGATCCACGGGCGCTGGACCGCATCGTGGACTTGATGAACAAGGAGCCGAAGAGCCGCGGGACAATCCGCGATGTGATGCGAGTGCCCATGGACGATTCCATTCTCTGGGCAGGCAAGACGGCGGACGTGTGCGGCTTGGCCATCGGCGCCGACGGGCTTGTGGTCCTCCACTGCGATAACGTGGAAGGCGTCTCCGCGGACGGCCGGTCGTTGTGGACCGTCCGTCTGCCCGCGCCCCCGGTGCGATGGGGCGTAGCGCTTACCGGCAAGCAATGCGTGGTCACGCTTTCGGACGGAGTGGTAATGGGCCTCGGCATTCGGCATGGTGCACCGGGCCGTTCGGCTGATCCACTCCCCCATCACTGATTTGCAGATGTCTTACGGCGCGCCGCAAGCGGAGCGAGTCCCACCGACGTCGCAAGAACGCAATCGTTTAGCCCGGAGCCAACGGCGAAGGTGGTATTAAGACCTCACGCCAAGGCGCCAAGGCGCAAAGGGATCGTGGGAAATGAATTCACCACGGAGACACGCAGAACACGGAGAAGGGAAGAAAGGACTCTCCGTGTTCTCTGGGTCTCCGTGGTGATTTTCTCTGTTTCTCCTTTGCGTCTTGGCGCCTTTGCGTGAGGCTTACTGTGCCCAATCATCCGTTCGGAAGGGCGAGGCGGGCAGGCCGGCCTTGTTGAATAGGTTGCAGTCGGGATTGTTCGCCCAGGCGTAGCGGACCGCGGCGGGCGACTCGACCTCCGGGCTGGACACCACGACCGTGTCGCCGACGATCCGGGCCTCGGCCCAAATGAATTTCTTATCCGCTCCGGCGACGGCAAAGCCCTTGAGTTTGCCGCCGTCGCGCGCCGCCAGGCCGCCGCCGACGCAATCGAACTCGACGACGATCTTGTTCCCATCATCGCGCATCGACTTGTAGAGCGGACCGCAAGCCACAACGTCCTTGCCGTAGGTCTTGGCGAGTGCCCATTGGGCAAGCCGCTTGCCGACGTCCTGCTTATTGCGGGGGTGGATGTCGTTGGCCTCGCCGATATCGATGGTCACGGCCATGCCCGTGTTCGGCACGGCGGCGAGCGTTTTGAGAAACTGCTCGCGGCTCAGCGGCCAGCCGCCCACCGGCTCGGAAGGCTGTTGCTGCGGATCCCTGAAGTTGGGCAACTGGACGGAGAGGAAGGGGAATTCGCCTTGCTTCCAGTCGCCGCGCCAGTCGGCGATCATGGTCTTCAGTTGCAGACCGTAGAGGTTCGAGCCGGCGTTCGATTCGCCCTGGTACCAGATCGCGCCGCGGATCGAGTAGGGCGCCAGCGGGGCGATCATGCCGTTGTAGAGCGAGGCGGGGCTGTTGGGCAGGAGCTGCGGCTCTTGCGGCGACTGCGGCCGGCGGGCCGCGAGCGGCTTGCCTTTGGCCTTCGCCTGGCCAGCCGCCTTTTTCCACTCGGCCAGCCGCTTCTCGTACTGGGCCTGGGCCTTGTCGGGATCGTAGGTCTCCGCTTGCCGCTTGAGGTTGTCGATCATCGGTTTCAGCTCGGGCACGGCCAGGTGGGCCCGGGCGCTGGTCCAAGCCTGGACCGGCGTGCCGCCCCAGGAGGAGTCGATCAACCCGACCGGCACGTCGAGTTGCTTGTGCAGCTCGCGGCCGAAGAAGTAGGCGGTGGCCGAAAAACCGGCGACGGTCTTCGGGCTGCACAACCGCCACTCGCCGCCGGAGTTGTCCTGCGGCTCCTTGGCGGTCTTGCGGGCCACGGTCAACATGCGGAGCTTGGGATGATCGGCCGAGGCGATCTCGGCCTCCTTGTTCATCACCCCGGCAACGGTCATGGCCATGTTCGACTGGCCGGAGCAAAGCCACACCTCGCCCACCAGCACGTCGCGGAACTGGACCGCGCCCGTCTTGCCCTGGACCTTCATCTCATGCGGCCCGCCGGCCTTGAGGGGGTCGAGCTTGACAGACCATTTCCCCTCGCCATCGGCAGTGGCCGTCTTCGACTGGCCGGCCACGGTGGCCGTCACTTCTTCGGCCGGATCGGCCCAACCCCACACCGGCGCCGGCACGTCGCGCTGGAGCACCATGTGATCGCCGAACACGCCCGGCAGTCGCACATCGGCCGCGGCGATCGCCACTAGGCAAAACAGAACTACCAGCACTCCCAGAACTCTCACCATCACGTTCCCACGCATCGCTGTGACTCCTTTACTTCTTCAACTCGCTTTTCAGGGTCGTCGAGCCGGCACTGTCGATGGGAATGTCCAACTCCTCCGTGATCGTCTCAATCATCCGGCCCACCCGGCGTTTGACGCGCTCGTGCTCACGAGAAGGCGACATGATCTCCAGAACCCCCTGATCGTACGTAAATCGCGTGCCGGCCCGGCCCGCCTCCGACGCTAGCCGCTGGTAAACGTCCCAAGCCACGTTGGTCAAGACCACGCGGGTCTCGCCCTGAGAAGTCACCGTAGCCATAAGCAACTCGTTTCCAATCCGCATTCCCCGAATCGCACCCGCCGATGTCCCACCTTAATATCATAACGTGCGTCATTCGGGGAAGAAAGTAGGCGAAGACGTGGCAGCGCTCGTGAGCACCACTGCCCACAGGTCCATGACCTGCTTGCCCGGGATGCTCAGCGCCCGAACCGTCAGCATCCCGCGGCCCTTGTTGAGGCGCACCACACCCAACCGGAGCGGCCGGAAATCCTTGACATAGGATTCCCCTTTTCGCGGGACCCGATCCATGTTGTCGATCAGCGGTGGGTCAAAGCTCTCCGCCACCTTCCCCCGGATGGCGGTTCCCTGGAAGCTCAGTTCGACCGTCGAGCCGACATCTTCTTTGGGGCACGTGTAGTAGAGGACCGCTTCGTAATCGCCGGATGTGGCGACTTTGACATCCCAGGTGATCTTGTCCTCGGTGCTCCGCCAGTTGGTGAAGTACGAGCAGTTGGGCGCCGGCGCGCTGCGACGGATCTTGCCCGAGGCTACGCCGTCGCGCGCGGGAAGCGGCGTGACGGGGAACTCGCGGTAGCCGACCGGAAAGGGGCGATCGTCCTTCTCCGATCCGGCCAGCACCTCCTGCTTCCACTGGGCGACCGCCTGCGAGAGCTTGGCCGCCGTTTCCGGCACGCCCTGGGAAACATCGCGATCCTGGCCTGGATCGGCAACCATGTCGAAAAGCTTCCCGCGGGCATCGAGCCGGAACTGGTCGGTGCGCACGCTCACCAGGCCGCTTTGATGCGAGAAGATCATTCGCTCCGGCCAGGCATTGGCGGTTCCCAGCAGCAACGGCGATACGTCAACTCCGTCGAGCGGCTTGGAGCTTGCCAGGGGAATCCCGGCCATGCCGGCCAGCGTGGGCAAGAGGTCGATGGCGCCGGCGATGGGGCGGATCGTGGTCCGCGGCCGGATGTGGCCCGGCCAGCGGACCAGGCACGGGACGCGCACGCCCCCTTCGTCGGTCTGGCCTTTGCGCCCCTTCATCCCCCCGTTCCATCGCCAGGTGTTCGGGCCGTTGTCGGAGAAGTAGACCACGATCGTCTTTTCCGACAGCTTCAGCTCATCGAGCTTGTCGAGGATGCGGCCCACGTTCCAGTCGATGTTCTCACACATGGCGAGCGCGCAGCGGGTCGCGGCGAGGTTTTCCAGCTTCGGGTCCCGGGCACGCATGGGTATGGGGTGGTTCTTGAACTTCTCCCAGAAGCGCTCTGGGACTTGGAACGGCGAGTGCGGCGTGTTGTAGGGCACGTAGCAGAAGAAGGGCCGGTCCTTGTGCTGTTCAATGAAGGCCAGCGCGCGATCGGTCAGGTCGTCGGTGATGAACCCCTTGCCGCGCACGAGCTTGCCGTTGTGCTCCAGCACCGGATCGAAATACTGGCCCCAATGGCCGGACGTGAAGCCGTAGTATTCGCCGAAGCCGCGGCCCCGAGGGTGATACGGGTACTGGCTGCCGTTGTGCCATTTGCCGAAGGCGCCGGTGACGTAGCCCGCCTGGCGGAACGTGTCGCCGATGGTCTTCTCATCGAGGTTCAGCCGCTCGGCGCCGGTGGTCACGCCGTGGACGCCCCCGCGGGAATAATAGCGCCCGGTGAGAAACTCCGCCCGGGTCGGAGCGCACAGCGGGCAGACGTAGAATCGCTCGAACAACGCCCCATGGCGGGCAAGGGAGTCGATGCGCGGCGTCTGGAGATTCGTGTTGCCGTGGACGCTCAGGTCGCCCCAGCCCTGATCGTCCGCCAGGATCACCACCACGTTCGGTCGCTCCGCGCCGGATACCACCCCAACCGGCCAAGCCACCAAGACCGCCAACACACACAAAACATCTCGCCACATCTTTTTGTCAACCATCTTTCTGTCAATCATCCCACCACCCTTTCCCCGACGCCCCAAGGCTGATACGCTGCGGAGACACGCGGGCCGCCATTCCATCGTGCCCGGCACGTTGAAAACGTGCCCCACCGCCACACTACGGAGATCCTATCATGACTGCTCGACATTGTATCACGCGGAGGGGTTTCGCCAAGACGGTCAGCATGGCGGGCCTGGGAGCATTGGCCGCCAAATCGTCCCAGGCCGCCGAGAGCCCGCGCGTCACGCTGGCCGTACTCGGCGCCGCCCACATCCACACGCCGATGTTCCTGCAAGTATTGCAGTCGCGGGAGGACGTGAAGATCGCCCACGTTTGGGACCACGACGCGGGGCGAGCCCGGCGGTGCGCCAAGGAGTGCGGCGCCAAGCCGGCGAAGACCGCTAAAGAAGTTCTCGGCGATGCAAGCCTCTCGGGCGTGGTGATTCTTTCCGAGACCAGCCTGCACGCGGAACTGGCGACCGCCGCGGCCAAGGCCAAGAAGCACCTCTTCGTCGAAAAGCCGATCGGCGTCGGCGCCAACGACGCCTCGCAAATCGCCGACGCGGTGGAGAAGGCGGGCGTACACTTCACCACCGGCTATCATCTTCGCACCATTCCGAAGTACATCTTCATCAAGGAAAACGTGGCGAAAGGCAACCTCGGGAAGATCGTCCGCGTCCATTGCTCGTTCTCGAACGATTGCGTCCTCCAGGGCGCCTTCGACAATGAGTTGAAGTGGACGGTCGATCGCAAATGGGGGGCCTTGGGCGGGTTCGCCGACCTCGGCACGCACGCCCTGGACATGCTGATGTGGCTGATGGGCGACGTGGAAGCCGTGATGGCCGACGTTCGCACGGTGACCAACCGCTACCCGAACTGCGACGAGATGGGCCAGGGCATGATCCGCTTCACCAGTGGCGTGACGGGCACGATTGCCGCGGGATGGGTGGAACCGGAGAATCCCGTGGGGCTGCTGGTCGTCGGCACGGAAGGCCACGCGGTGGTGTTCAACGATCGGCTCTATCTGCGCACGAAGAAGGTCCCGGGCGCCGACGGCGCTCGCCCATGGGGAAAACTCCCGCCCGGCCCCGACCATCCGCTCTTGCAGTTCGTCAGCGCCGTGGCAGGCCAAAAGAATCTCCCTCTGGTGACAGCCCGCGAGGCAGCGGCTCGCGTGAAGGTCATGGAGGCCATGTACCGCTCGGCCCGCGAAGGCAAATGGGTGACGGTCGCCTAGGTCTGGACGCCGAGATTGGCGCCGAGTAGGATAAACGAGGAGTGGGGCGTGCGCGGAAAGCCGGCCGTCGCGCAATGATTGAAGGAGACTACCATGGGTGAAGTCCGGGCGAAGTTCACCCTCCGCAACGCGCTCGACGAGGCTCTGGCCCGACGTGGTCAGATGCGCGTCGATGAGATCCGCTCCTACGAGGCGGACGCACTGGTCGACACCGGCGCCGTGCGGTCGGTGCTGCCACCGAACGTAGTGGAGCGGCTCGGGCTGGCCATTCGCGGGCAGAGAGTGGCTGAGTATGCCGACGGGCGAAAGGAAATGGTCGGAGTGACCGAGCCGGTGATCTTCGATTGGCAGGGCCGCGATACCTTGGAGGAAGCGCTGGTGCTGGGCGACGAAGTGATCGTCGGCCAGACGGTGCTGGAGAAACTCGATCTGTTGCCCGACTGCGCCCGCCGTCAACTCATTGCCAATCCGGCCCATCCCGATCAGCCGGTCACTAAGGTGAAGTGAGAGGGCAGACGACGGTTACAATACGTGAATTGTCAACGTCCCGAGGAATGCGAGTGCGATGCGTCGGCTTTTCCCTGGCCCGGGCATTCCCGCCTGGGTTACCTTGGCCGTGATTGCTGTCTTGGCGTGGACGGCCGGGCTTCTGGTGGCGCGGTTCGGCGGCAGTGCGTGCCCTCGGCCGCAGGAGGAGGCATTCCGTCTCCAAGAGGTCGCCGGACTTCCCGTGCCGAACGTGGCGCCCGATCTGCACCCGCAATACCGCGCGCTGCTGGAAGAGGCCAAAGAGGTCGCCTGCCGGGTGGTCGAGGCGCATCCCACGGAGGTTCGGGCCGTCGCTGTGCTGGCGCAGCTTCACAATCTGGCCCACGACGATGCTGGAGAGGTAGCGTGTTGGCAACGGTGCCTGGAACTGGACCGCAACTTCGTGATGGCGTATTCCAGTCTGGCGACTCGGGCCGCCAACAAGGGCGAGCACCAGCAGGCAGAGGACCTCTTGCGCAAAGCGATTGAAGTGACCGGTGCGTCGCTTGAGTTCGCGGAGCTGCTGGCTTCTGTGCTGGCGGACCAGGGGAGGTTCCAGGAGGCGGCGCGGGTGCTGGAGGAGTCGCTGGCCCGCCAGCCTCCAACCGTCCGCGCGATCGTCAAGCTGGGAGAGGCATACCTGAAGCTCAAGGAGTTTCAGAAGGCCAAAGAGCAATTCCAGAAGGCGATCCAAATCGATGGCAGCTCGACGCGCGCGTACCATGGATTGGCGCAGGTGTCGGCCCGGCTCGGAGCCGTGGAGGAAGCGGAGAAATATCGGGCCGAGGTTGCGCGGCTGAAGCAATTGGAGGATCGGGCTGGCCGCAAGCAACTGGACGAGACTCGACTTCAGCGCGGAGATCAGCGCGCCGCCCCGCAATACGTGGCGCAGATTCTCACGATGGCAGCCGCGGTGTATCGGTTGCACCAACAGGCGGACGATGCCGAGCAGAACTTGCGGCGGGCCGCCGAGTTGAGCCCCGACGACACGGCGTGCCGTGCTGCCCTGGCCGATCTCCGTAGTGCTGCGGGACGACTGGAGGAAGCCCTGGCCATTATTGAAGAGCTTCGACGGATCGAGCCCCGGAACCTGACCCACCTGAGGAGCCTTGGGATTCTCCAGGGTCGTTTGGGGCGTTGGGATGCGGCCCAGAGGACCTTTCGGGAACTGTGCGCGTTGGCACCGGACCGCGCCGTCGGATATGCAGGATTGGCGGAGTCGTATCTCCGCATCGGCAAAGAGCTCCCGCTGGCCAAAACGCTGGCCGCAAAGGCGATCGGGCTGGATCCAAGCGCCTGGAACCATTTCATCCTGGCGGCGATCTGCGAGCAGCTCGGCGACCTCGACGCCAGTCGCTCCGCCCTCCAGAAGGCGATCGCCCTGGATCCCGACAACCCGCGGTACCGGCAACTGCACGCGTCGATGAAGGGAAAGAATTGACATGCGCGGAGGGAATTCGGGCCGGCGCGTCGCGGTTGCTGCGGCAGTCGTAGGGCTCGCCGCGGCGTTGGTCTACCTCGCCGCGAAACGCGCCGATGTGGCAAGCACGCCTGACGGCGTTGGCGCTGTGGCAAGGTCTCCTGACCTTACCACCCAACCGACCGAAGGTCTCCCCGAGGCAAGTGGGCCTGACGGTACGCCTCTCGGCGGGGTCGGAAGACCCGCGCCCAACGCGTCGTCGACCGGCCCGATCGTCCTTCGCGATGTCACTCGCGAGTGCGGCATTGCGTTCGTCCACACCAGCGGTGGATCCGGGAAGCGTTACATCGTGGAAACGGTGACGACGGGCCTGGCCACATTCGACTACGATGGCGACGGGCGGATCGACGTCTACTTCCTCAACGGCCGTCCTTTGCGCGGCGCCCAGACCGATGCCCGGCCCACCAACGCCCTGTATCGCAACCTGGGCGGGTTCCGCTTCGAGGATGTGACCGCTAAAGCGGGCGTGGGAGACCCTGGGTACGGGATGGGCGTGGCCGTGGCCGATTACGATAACGACGGCCATCCCGACGTCTACGTCAGCAACTTCGGGCCGAACGTCATCTACCGCAACAACGGCGACGGCGCGTTCATCGACGTGACCGAAAAGGCAGGCGTGGCCCGAGGCAACCGCGTGGGCGCCGGCGTTTGCTTTCTGGACATCGACGGCGACGGCCACCTCGATCTGTTCGCGGCCAATTACGTGAAATTCACTTACGACCGCCCGGCCACGCGTTACCACGGCGGCTACCTCCGTTATCCCGGTCCCCAAGAGTTCGAGCCGGAACGCGACAACCTCTTCCACAGCAACGGCGATGGCACCTTCACCGACGTGAGCGTCGACTCGGGCGTCGCAGCCGTCGCCGGCACCGGAATGGGCGCCGTGGCGTGCGACTACGACAACGACGGCGACACCGACGTCTTCGTCGTCAACGACCTCGGCGCCAAATTCCTGTTCCGCAACGACGGGCACGGCAAGTTCGAAGAGGTTGGGCTGGCCGCGGGATTCGCCTACAACTTCGAGGCTTCGGCGACCGGGAGCATGGGCATCGATTGCGGCGACTACGACAATGACGGTTGGCTCGATTTCTTCGTGACCACCTATCAAGCCGAATTGCCGATCCTCTACAGGAACCTCGGCCACGGCTCGCTCGAGGACGTGACGGCACAAGCCAACGCCGGCGTCGGCGTGCTCCCCTACATCAATTGGGGCTGCGGTTTGGTGGATTTCGACAACGATGGCCGCAAGGACCTGTTTATCGCCAACGGGCACATCGAGGAGTTCATCGAGAAGCTCGACAGGACCACCGCCTACGCGCCGGGCAACACGCTCTTGAGGAACACCGGGGACGGCCGCTTCGTCGACGTCACCAAGACCGCCGGCGACGGCATGCTGGTCCGAGCCAGCGCCCGTGGCGCGGTCTTCGACGATCTAGACAACGACGGCCGCGTCGACGTGGTGGTGCTGAATTCCAACGCCCAAGCGACCGTCTTGCGCAACGAGACCCCTGGCGCTGTGCGTGGGTCTCCCGACCCCGCACAGGGATCGGCCGAAGGTCTCCAAGAACGAGGGAACCGCGCCGAACGAGTCGGCAACCATTGGCTCCAACTCCGCCTCAGCGGCGTAAGAACGAACCGCGACGGCGTGGGGGCCCGAGTGCGGGTCACCGCCGGCGATCTGGTCCAGATCGACGAGGTGCACAGCGGCCGCGGGTACCAGAGCCACTGGGGCTCGCGCCTGCACTTCGGCCTCGGCCGGCGCGATCGCGTGGACCGCGTCGAGATCCGCTGGATCGGCGGCGGGGTCGACGTCTTCGAGAATCTCGCCGTCGACCGCCTCGTGACGCTCACCGAAGGGAAAGGGATGAGGGATGAAGGATAAGGGCTCCCCTCGTGACGACGCTCTGCGTCGTCACGCACGCTTCGCCGCTCCGCGACGTCATCCCCATCGCCACGCATTGCTCGACGGAGAGACGCGCAATATACTCCGCCACCGCGCGGGAGTACCATTCGCTACGGGACTTCTTCAAGCGGCGAGCCAATCGCTCCGCTTCCTCGAACAGCACGCCGCAGAGCGGCGGGCCGCTCGCTCCCACGCAGAGCGTGGGAGCGAGAGTACGGTCCACGCCTTGCAGCCGGTTCGACTATTGAGAACCGAGCT
Source organism: uncultured Planctomycetaceae bacterium (assembly GCA_964438165.1). Lineage (GTDB taxonomy): Bacteria > Planctomycetota > Planctomycetia > Pirellulales > Thermoguttaceae > CALFBP01. Next base: position 14,272 of record CAYTJV010000081.1, read on the forward strand.
TTATAGGTTGCTCTTGGCTTCCCCACCGCCCTTCGAGCCCAACGCACCCCACACGCCGTACGGGCTTTGCCCGTCCCGGACCGCCGCGGCTTGCAGGTTCCCGGTGTCGATGGTGTCGCTGAAGAAGCGGACCGAGCCGTCGGCCATCACTGCATTGACACCGCCGGGGTGGCGGCTGTCCGGGGGCAGAATGTGTTCGCTTCCCCATTCGGAAAAGCCGTTCGTGCAGCCGACGGAATTCGGCCCCAAGACGGTACTGAAGCCCACCGTAACCATAGTGCCCCACCCATAATGGACCCCACGAAGGCAATAGTTCCATGTCGGCGCAGCCGGAAGGATGGTGGTGCCGGGCCCCTTCCAGGACAGGCACGTCGCTGCCGCACCAGCCGCCCACATCGACCTCCAGTCGTTGTATTGAACGTAACCGCCGTGAATATCCTTGCTGGCCCACCCCGGGTTGACCACTTGCTCGCTCATGGCAATCGTGTTGGCAGTACCGTCCAAGATATCGGCGAATCTGTAGAAAGTGTCTCCACCGAAGAGGCCTCGCGGGCGCGCGCCCCCCTTCCAACCATTCCCTGTGTCCTGCGGATTGTCCCCATTACAGAAGTTGTAGTTGGTATCACCCTGCCACCAGTACACCTGTCCCGCGTCATAGGTTTTGCCGCCCGCGCCATCGGAAGGGCATAGCAACCCGGGGACCTGCACATGGTGGGGCAAGAAGCTCCATCCCCACCACGGCGCCGGCCCCCATGCGTTATAGGTCGGCGGCTGAGGAGCCGACCACTGGGAGTACAGCGGAGTTTGCTCCATGAATGGGAGCATCACGACCAAACCGCTCATCGCCCCGTAGGTAGAGTACTGCTCCGGAGGGGCTCCTTGGGTCGTTCCCTGGCCCAGGCTGGGAAGGGAAATGTACGCGCTGGCGTAGTTGTGCAGCGCGAGACCCAATTGTTTCAGGTTGTTGGTACACTGCGATCGTCGGGCCGCTTCCCGCGCGGCCTGCACCGCCGGCAACAACAGCGCAATCAAGATGCCAATAATGGCAATCACGACCAATAGCTCCACGAGTGTGAAGCCCCAACGAAACCGATAGCGATTCATAAGCGACTCCCCCAAAAAGAGCAAGGAATAAGAGAAGGAACCACCGAAGTTGCAGAATCGTCGAGAAATGAGGTCTCGACGAGACCGCCTGCTAGTCTATATCCATGATGAGGAGGTGTCAAGCAGCATAATGAAGAATTCGAGCATATACTGCCCGCGACTGCAAATGCGCCGTTCGTAGTCCCGCCTTTAGGCGGTTTTCCGTTGAAGAACCGCCTAAAGGCGGGACTACGAACAAGTCTCAGTTCACGCCGCGGGCAGTATAAAAGGGTACCTCACGCTCGCCAATTCGCTGTGCGTGGGTCTATTGGCCCCTCACACGTGGTGGCCGACGGTCTCCAGGAACGAGAGGAGACCTTCGGTCGAGGTCTCGGCGGGGTCGGAGACCCGCGCCGAGCGCGGAGGTCGAGGTTCTCGGGGACAGGCTCCGTCGCAAACCGCGTGCTTTCCCGGAGACGGCGCCAGAGAGCGACGGAGCCTGTCCCCCTGGCGTCCACCAATGCTGGGGCCGATTGACCTCGCCATGGCTTCCGGCTAGACTCATAACTCAACTGGTTTTCCGCAAATCGGGATCGATGGGATTACCAACCGCGGACTTTTAGTAGAAAGGGCGAAGCTGTGAGACGACTCGTTGTGTTGCTGGGGGTGCTGGTTGCGGTATCGTTGTTCATCGCCGGCTGTGGCGGTGGCGGGAGTGGTGGCGGCGCCAAGGGCCCGGACCCCACAAAATCCAAGGAGACCATGGAGCAGTTCACCAAGGATCGTGCGGCGGACATGCAGAAGGCGAAGATGGGGATGAAGACGCCGCCACAGGCGCCGCAGAAGTAACGGTGCTGCCGGCCCGTCCCAATCCTCGATTCTTGTGGGCCTCGTTTGTCGCGCTGTCGTTCGACAAGAGGAAGCGAAGTGGAAGGACAAGAGACCTTGGGCCCAAGCCAAGAGTCCATCCCCTACCCTCGGCGACCGCGGAAGTGGCTCCTGTTGACGGCCGTAGTCGTCTCGGCCGCAGCGGCGGGGTTCTACTCGGCCCATGTCATCTGGCCGCCCGGGGACATCCAAGAGGACGGCCGCGTCGTGCGCGGGTCCGCGGACCCCGCACACGGACCGACCGAAGATGTAGATGTAGGGGGGGACAAGAGAGATGTAGGGTGGGACAAGCGGAGCGCCGGACCACCACAGCTAGGACTCACGACGAGCCCTCAGACAGGACTTACGCATGGTGGGCCGGCGCTCCGCTTGTCCCACCCTACGGCTGCGGCTCGGCAGGGTCAGGAGAATGGTGCCGAGCGCGCTCCGTCGGCGACCGATTCGATGGCTGGCATTCCCGATCCGGCCTCTCCCGTTCCGGCGGCCCCCGAAGCCTTGTTCGAGGAGGCGACGCGATTGGCCGACTGCCTCGTGCAGGCGTTTCCCGCCAAGCCCGACGCGCTGGAAGTCAAGGCGCGGCTCCTGGAGTGGCTCGGCAAGTCCAAGGAGGCGGTCGTATGTTGGGAGCGTGCCCTCCAATTGGACCCCAACTACGCCTACGCGCACCTCGGCTTGGGGACCGTCGCGGCAGTGAACCAGGACTACCGAAAGGCGGCGGAGCTGTTGCGCAAGGCGGTCGAGTTGAATCCGGGCTACTTTTCGGCCCGGATCGCGCTGGCCGACGCCCTGCTCGGCCTCGGCCAGCCGAAGGAGGTGATCGCGATCTTGGAAGATTACCTGCGGCGCGACCCCAGGTCGGAGGGCTTTTTCCTGTTGGGCCAAGCCTACGTGCAAGTGCAGCAATATGAGAAGGCCCGGGAAAGTTTCGAGGCGGCGGTCCGGAAGTACCCTGAGTTCGGAGAAGCCTATTACCGGCTCTCCACCGTTTGCGCTCGATTGGGGCAGCAGGACAAGGCCCGGCAACACTTGCAGAAATCGCGCGCGTTGCTGGCCGAGCAGCGGGAAGACGGGCGGGTCAAGAAAAGGCGGTACGACGACCTGAACGCCGTGCGCCGCCGCCTTTCCGACACCCGCCGCACCGCCGCCCGCACTTACTCCCCCGACGGAGACCCCCCCCCAGCCGAGCGGCTCTGGCGGAGGGCGGCCGATCTGGCGCCCAAGGACGTCGAGTGCCGCCAGGGCCTGGCCTGGCTCTGCCGGCAGGAAGGGAGAATCCCGGAAACGATCGCGATCCTCGAACAACTGGCGGCGATCGAGCCGAACAACCCAGGTTATCGGCCGGAAATCGACCGCCTCCGCACCGGGCTGTCGAAGTAGCCGAATTTGCCGGATATCGGGCACGCCGGCAGACGAATCACGAAAACACGAAAGAACGAAATTCCGAAAGAGTGAGTAGAGGGTCGCGGGCGGGTATTCATCATCGCTTGGGTTTTTCGTGCTTTCGTCCTTTCGCGTTTTCGTGATTCCCCGATTTCCCTCGTCCTCCATCCTTCATCCCTTCCCCCTCCGTAAGCGTCATCAGCCGATCGGCATCGAAGTTCTCAAATACGTCGACTCCTCCGCCGATCCAGCGGACTTCGATTCGGTCCACGCGGGTGCGCTTGCCCAGGCCGAAGTGGAGTCGCGAGCCGAAGTGGCTTTGGTAGCCCCGGCCGCTGTGGACCTCGTCGATTTGCACAAGATCGCCGGCCACGACGCGGACCCGCGCGCCCACGCCGTCGCGGTTGGTCTTCACGCCGCGCAGCCGCAGTTGGAGCCAGTGGTTGGCTGTGGCTGATTCGTTCCTCAGAACCGTCGCCGGCCGCCGCGAATTGAGGATCACCACGTCGATGCGGCCGTCGTTGTCCAAGTCGTCGAAAGCCGCGCCGCGGCCGACCGATTTCACCCGGAGCCCATCGCCGCTGGCGTCCGACACGTTGGCGAAGGCGCCGTGGCCGATGTTCCTCAGGAGAACCGGATAGGCCAGGTAGGAGGTGGAGTCGTCGAAAAGCTCGACGTTGTCGATCAAGTGTCCGCAGGCGAGGAAGATGTCTTTGAAGCCGTCGTTGTCGAAATCGGCGAAGCCGCATCCCCATTTCACCCGGTTGAGCGACCCTTTGCCTGCCCC
>CAYTJV010000082.1:0-18409 GCA_964438165.1 uncultured Planctomycetaceae bacterium
CATGGGTGCCCGCGTGTTAGGAGCCTCAAAACAATATTGGCGTAGGACGGATTGGCAATCCGTCCTACGAGAGTTGATCGCTCTATTTTCGTACGGCTCCTTAGCGGCGTTCGTCCGTCTCCTTTTGTAAGGCACGCTCACGCCCGGGTCAACTGGAATACGGTGACTTCTGGTCGCACGTTGAATCTTGCCCGTAGAAGATAACCGACGCCCCGGTTGATGTACATCCGGCGGTTCTCCGCCAAGGGAAACTCGCCCGCGGTGTAGCGACGGTTCTTTACAGGCAGTAACGGAGGCGGAAGCAGCGGAGGTTTGCACTGCCCGCCGTCCGTGTGCCCAGAGAGAATCCATCCCAGATCAGTGCCCCAACCTGGCAGGTCGGCGGTGTCCGGATTGTGGCTGAGAACCACGGCCCCTGCATTCGGTTTCAGGCTGGCCAGCCCTTTCTCGGGGTCAAAACGTCCGGCCCACAGATCATCCATGCCAACGATTTGCAGGCCGCCGACTTCCGCCATCTCATTGCGAAGGACACGCATTCCCGCGGCGGCAGCCAACTCAACGATTCGATCCGCCACCTCGGGATCGGACCATGCAGGGCCGTAATCGTGATTTCCCAAGACGCCCAGCGTGGCCCTGCGCCCCAGGGGCAAGTGGGCAAACATCCGTCGGGCATGCTCCAAGATGTCGGCCTCATAGGTGGTAAAGTCACCCGTGTAAACCACAATGTCGGGCGACAAGCCCTTGACGCGGTCGAAGGTGCGGATCAGATAGGCGTCGTCCACCTGAGGACCGATGTGCAGGTCGCTCAGTTGCACCATCCGGCTGCCGATGAGCGACTCCGGCAGATGCGCCACAGGCAATGGCCGCTCGACGACTTCCAGCCAATGCGGCTCCCAACGCCAGGTATAGAGGCCGCCCCCGACCCCAAGCCCCGCTGCAACGGCCGACATTTGGAGAAATCGCCGCCGGGTGATCATCGGTGATCTCAGGCATTATCCACGTCTTTGCGGAGTTCTTCCTCGATTCAACGGAACGTGGAAGCCCCGCATCCGCCAAGCTCTTCCAGTTCGCATTATACTCCGCAACGTTCCCGCCCGCGCTACCTCGTACGATCCGCAGCGGGGAACGGCGTGGGATCAGAGCCTGCCGGCATTTCGCCGGACCTTGCAGCCCTTGAATTCAATGGCGTAGAATAGAGGGACGCGATGCAGGCGATAGATAGACTCATCGATGACATCGTGCCCGATCTTCCCGAGCGACGCGGGGCCGATATCTGGATGACGCGAATAGTGGAAGAGCAGGTTTGCAGCGAAGCTCAAACAGCCAGGAGTTGCCCGACATGGCGACAACATTGACTGCTCCGGATGTGATGACCTTGGAAGAGGTCGCGGGTTTTCTGCGGTTGCCGGAGGTGACGGTGCGGCATTACGCGGCTCGACTGGCGATTCCCGGCAGGCAGATCGGCGATCAGTGGCGTTTTTCCCGGACAGCGCTGGAACAGTGGCTGCGAGGGCCGACGGGGAAAGAAATCCTCTTGAGCCAGGCTGGCGTCTTCGAGGACGACAAGGAGGACTTGGATGACCTGCGGGCGTCGATCTACCGCGATCGGGGACGGCCCGAATCTGAAGAGGATCGGTAAGGATGCACTCTCATTGCCAGCATCGCCCTGGCCAATAGCGCAACGCTGGTCACGCGGAACCTCAAACATTTCCGACAGGTCCCCAACCTCAAGGTCGTGAACTGGGTGGATTGACTGGCAGTTGTGTCGTCGTGCCGAAGCTCCGCTTGGACTGCACTTCCTCGAAGCTTGGCTCGATCACGTTTTCCAGGCATCGCGCGCCGCTCGGCTGCGCAGGGCATTGGCGGCCTCGTCGGCGGCGAACGACTCGGATACCGGGTCCCATCGCAATTTGCGGCCGAGTTCCATGGCGATGTTGCCGATGTGCATGACGGTGCTCAGCCGATGCCCGGCCTCGGCCGTGTAGGTGGTGGGCCGCCGCGATTTGACGCAGTCGAGGAAGTCTCGGTGCTCGGAGGGGGGCAGCCGCCAGATCTTGTTCGTTTCCGCCGGGAATTTCTGGCGGAGCAGGTCCTTGGAGCTGCCCTCCAGCGGGCCCCGCCAGCCGTTGTTGCCGACCCAGCCGTCCGTGCCCTCGATGCGAATCGCCACCCCGCCCGACTCTACGTACATGTCCACGCCGTTGGCGTAGCGGTAGTGGAGCTTGAACTGCACGGGCACGGTGGCCATCGAGTCCTTGGGCACCACGCCTTGGCCTTCGACCTCGACCGGCCCGCTCAACTCGGCCGAGTTGGCCACCTGGGCCGTGTCCAACAGATGAGCGCCCCAGTCGGTGAGCTCGCCGCCGGAGTAGTCGCGGATCTGCCGCCAGTGCATGGCTTCGGTCCGGGTCGGCGTGTAGGGGTGGAACGGCGCCGGCCCGAGCCACATCTCCCAATCCAGATCCGGCGGTACCGGCGCGGGCTCTTCCTTGGGGTAGGCCGAGCCGGCCGGTAGCTTGACGTGGATCCGCTTGAGCGTGCCCAGGGCGCCGTTGCGGGCCAGCTCCGCCATCTTGTGATAGTAGACCACCGAGCGGTCCTCCAGGCCGACCTGGAATACCGCCTTTCGCCGGTTGACGGTCTCGACGAGCTTGCGGCCTTCGGCGATGGTCAGCGTCGGCTTCTCGCACATCACGTCCTTGCCGGCCTCGACGGAGCGGATCGAGATTGGCACGTGCCAAACGTCGTGCGTGGAGATGACCACGGCGTCGATGTCGGGCCGGGCCAGCAGCTCGCGGAAATCGGCGAACTCGCGGCATCCCTGGTCGCCGTAGTGCTTGTCGACGGTTTGTTTCGCCGCCTTGCGCCGGCTGGCGAACACGTCGCACACCGCCACGGCCCGGGCGTCGTCGAGCACGAGGAAGGAGCGGAGGTTGTATTGCAACCCGTGCCCGCCCACGCCGATGAAGCCGAGCGTGATCCGCTTCGACGGGGCGTTGGCGCCGAAGACGCTCGCCGGCACGAACAGCGGCGCCATCCCCGCGCCCAGAATGCCGGTGAGCCCGCCCAGCATCCGGCGGCGGCTGATCGGCGGGGACGTCGCGCGAACGGGCAAGTTCCAGTTTCTTCGAGGCGAAGCCATGGGGGTCTCCTTTACGCCGTGTCGCCCAGCCGGAACCGCGGTTTCCCGGTTCGGCTTGGGCCTGGAGCCAATTCGGACTTTCAATACCGGCCATCTTAACACGGCTGCTTGCCATGTCCAGCGCTTGAGCATCTTTGTCAACATCTTCGTCTCGCCTGTTGCACTGTCCCGCAGCGGGCCAATACAATAGGGACCATAACCCGTCCAACCGACTTCAAGGAGAGCCGACATGCTTCGAGCGAAAACCGTGCTGACTGCGCTGGCTGCCGCCCTGATCTTTTCGGGAACCTCCCCGGCTGCGGACAAGGCGACGCTCGACGACGTCTTCGCCAAGCTTGCCGCCTACGACTTCGGCCGCGACTCGACCGCGACCACGGCGATCGCGAACCTGGTGGCGGGCAGTTACGGCAAAACAGCCGAGCGCGGGGAGTTGGCTTCCCGGTTGGCCGGCGTGCTGAAATCGGCCGCTCCCCGCGGCGCCAAGGACTGCGCGTGCCGTCAACTCTCGATTATCGGCACGGCGGACGAAGTACCGGCCTTAGCGGAACTCCTGACCGACGAAAACCTCTCCCACATGGCCCGCTACGCCCTGGAGCGGATCCCCGGCCCGGCCGCCGGCGAGGCGATTCGCCAGGTCCTGGCCAAGGTCAAAGGGAAGGTGCTGATCGGGATGATCAACTCGTTGGGCAACCGGCGTGTGACCGGCGCGGTGGAGGATCTGGCCAGGCTGCTGGCCGATTCCGACCCCGCGGTGGCCCAGGCCGCCGCCGCGTCGCTGGGCAAGATTGGCCCGCCGGCTTGCGCCGCGCTCGGGCAGGCCGCGGACCGCGTGGCCGCTCCGGTCCGGCCTGTGGTCGCTCAGGCCCTGGTGCTCTGCGCCGAGGGGCTCATGGCCCAGGGCCAGCGCGACCAGGCAGCCGCCCTCTACGATCGCCTCGCCAAGGGCAACGTGAAGGCCGTGCGCATCGCCGCCGCGCGCGGCGCCGTCCTCGCCCGGCAGGCGGCCGGAGTGCCGATCCTCCTCGAACAACTCAAGGGGAGCGATCCCGACCTGTTCCGGGCAGCCATGGTCCTGGTCCGCGAGATGCCGGGGGCGGAGGTCACGAAGGCGTTGGCTGGCGAGTTGGCCGGACTGCCGGCGGAGAAACGAATCCTGTTGCTGGAAGCCCTGGCCGACCGCGGCGATCGCGCGGCGACCCCCGCCGTCCTCGCGCAGACTCAAGGAGGTGACGGCAAGGCCCGCGTGGCGGCGATTCGTGCCCTGACGAGGCTCGGCAACGCCTCGGTGGTGCCGGGACTGATGGACTTGGCGGCCGGCGGCGACGCCGAGGTGGCCCAGGCCGCGGCGACCAGCCTGGCGAATCTCTCCGGCAAGGACATCGATGCGGCGGTTCAAGCCCTTCTCGACAAGCCCGACGCCAAGGCCCGCCGCGTGGCCATCGACGTGCTCGGCCAGCGCCGCGTTGCCGTCGCCACGCAGGCCCTGCTCAAGGCCGCGGTCGACGCCGACGAGTCGATCCGCCTGGCAGCCGCCAAAGCCCTTGGCGAAACGGTAACGCCGGGCGACCTACCAGGCCTGGTCGAGTTGCTCGTTAAGACCAAGGCCGGAAACGAGCTGGCCGCGATCGAGACGGCCCTGGCATCAGCCTGCGCACGCGTGCCCGACCGCGAGGCCTGCGCCGCGATCGTCGGCTCGGCAATCGCCAAGGCCGACGCCGAGGCGAAGTCGGCCCTGCTGCGAACCATGGGCCGCGTGGGTGGGACAAAAGCCCTGGAGGCGGTGCAGGCCGCGGTGAAGGATGCCGCCGAGACTGTCCGGGAAACCGCCATCCGCGTTTTGGCCGAATGGTCCGACCCGGCCGCCACCGCCGACCTGGCCGCGCTGGCCAAGTCCTCCGAAAGTAAGACCCACAAAATCCTCGCCCTGCGCGGCTACATCCGGCTGATCGGCCAGAGCAACCAACCGGCCGATCAGAAGCTCGCGCTGTGCAAGGATGCCTTGAGCCTGGCCGACCGCGACGAAGAGAAGAAGCTCGTGCTGGGCGCCTTGGGCGGCGTGCCCAGCGTGGAAGCCTTGGCCATCGTCGTGCCGTTCCTCAGCAATCCGGCCACCAAGGACGAAGCTGCCGCCGCCGCCGTAGCCATCGGCGAAAAAATCGCCAGCAGCCACGCGCCCCAAACGGCCGACGCCATGAACAAGGTCCTCCAAGCAACGGCGAACGCCGATCTCCAAAAGCGGGCCAAAGAAGTCTTGCAGCGTGCCGGCGGGAAGTAACAATCGTCCGAGGCTTTGGAGTGCGGCGATTCATCGCCGCTTTGGACAGCCGGCGATGCGACTCCGCGCGATCCAAAGCGGCGATGAATCGCCGCACTCCAAAGGCATGAATGAACAGTGAAGGGGAGAACCGCCATGCAGCCACGCGAGATCGTACGCCGGGCGATTGAGTTCGGCAGCCCGCCCAGGCTGCCGTTCTGGCAAGGCGTGCTGGCCGACGTTCCCAACGACGTTTGCGACTGCTGGGAGATGGACCGCGCCAAGCGCGGCTGGTTCTTCGATCACGCCGCGGAGGACGACTGGGGATGCGGCTGGGCGGTGCCCGCCGCGGCCAAGAACATGGGCCAGGTGGTCCACCATCCGCTCGCCGATTGGTCGAAGCTCGACCTCAACCGGTACCGCGTCATGGTCGACGCGGTCCACGGCCACGGATGGCACTTCATGCTCCATAGCTGCGGCAAGGTGAACGCCTTCATCCCCTACTTTATCCAGATGGGCGCCGACGTGCTCAACCTCCAACAGCCGCGGGCCTACGGCATTCAGGAGATCGGCCGCCAATACGCCGGCAAGGTCTGTTTCCTCACCACGGCCGACATCCAGGCCACCATGCCCTCGGGCAACCTGGACGCGATCCGCGCCGAGGTCCGCGAGCTCGTCGAGAGCTGGTCCACGCCCCGCGGCGGCTTCATCGTCTTCAACTACGGATTCGACGAAGCCATCGGCACGACGGCCGAGGCGACCGAGGCCATGTTCCAGGAGTTCAAACGCTCGATGTACCGCTGGTTTGCCCCGACGACAGGAGATGTTCGATGAAGTCATTCGCAAAGTGTTTCACGTGCTTGCTGTTGAGCGTTGCGGCGTGCGGCCTTGCCTGGGCCCAGGACAAGCCCCGCGACGAAAAGCCGAAGCCCGATGAGCGGTTGCAAGAGTTGCTCAAGCGCTTTCCGGACGCCGACGCCGACAAAGACGGCGTGCTGACGCGCCAAGAAGCTCAGGCGTATCGGCACAAGGTCGAAGCGCAGCGGGGCAAGCAGGCAGCCGGCCAGAAGCAAGCCCCGACACTTGGGGCGATCAAGCCGACTCACGCCGACGTGAAGTACGGGCCGCACGAGCGGAACGTGTTTGACTTTTATCAGGCCAAGTCGAAGCAGCCGACGCCGCTGGTGATCCACATTCACGGCGGCGGGTTTGTCGGCGGCAACAAGAACAGCTTCAACCTGGCCATGCTGAAGGCGATGCTCGAGTCCGGCATCAGTTTCGCCACAATCCACTATCGCTTCGTCGACGGCAAGGACACGATCTTTCCCGTCCCGCAGCACGACGGGGCCCGCGCGGTGCAATACTTGCGGAGCAAGGCCAAGGAGTGGAACCTCGACGCGAAGCGCGTGGCCTGCTTCGGCGGCTCGGCGGGGGCGGGCATTTCCATGTGGATCGGCTTCCACGAGGACCTCGCGGACCCGAAGAGCGACGATCCGGTGTTACGCCAATCCACGCGGATTCAGGCCATCGGCACGTTCGGCGGCCAGGGGACTTACGATCCGATCAAGATCAAGGAACTGATCGGCGGCCGTGCGTGGGAGCATCCTTCGCTTTTGAAGGTTTACGGTCTGCGGAGCACGGAGGAGGCGCTTCATCCGACGCCGCAGCAACAGCGGCTCTACGACGAAGGCTCCGCCATCACGCACCTGACCAAGGGCGACCCGCCGCTTTACATGGTCTACAACGAAGACGATCCGTTTGCCCCTAACGCCAGGCCCGGGGCAGGCATCCACCATCGCAACTTCGGCAAGCAGCTCAAGACCAAGATGGACGAGTTGGGCATCGAGAACGTCTACGTCTACACGCCCGAGGCCAAACGCCGAGACGTGAGCAAAGAGATGGTGGAATTCTTCCGGAAGCAGTTCGCGAAGGTGAAGTGAGCGATTGCGGCCACAGACCCGGGGAGAAATCGTCTAGCCCGGAGCCAACGGCGACGGCGGGCGTGGCGCACCAATCGCCGTTGGTTCCGAGCCGGGCCGTGTCGGCCCGGAAAACCGGGGCGACACGCCCCGGCTCAGAGAGAGTAACGGCGCGTTCGTTTTCTGAGGATTGAGAAACGAATGCCGTCGCCGCTGGCTCCGGGCTAAACGATTTGGAGTTTTGCTTCGGTCTCCCACCGTTTGACCATGGTGACCTGGTTGCCCACGTCGTTGAACGTCACCTGGTCCATGAAGGCCCGCATGAGCGCCAGCCCGCGGCCGCCTGTGGCGTGTTCGCCGGCGGCGTCGGTCGGGTCGGGAACCGAGGCCACGTCGAACCCCGGCCCTTCGTCGCGGATCACGAACCGCGCTTCCTCGGTGGAGATCTTCACGTCGACCAGCACCCCGCGGTCGCAATAGGGCGGCTGTTTGCGCCGCTGGTCGATGAGGGCCGCATCGCTGACCTGTGCCGCGTCGGTGGGCTGCGGGCCGAGCTCCAGGTTGCCGCGGAGCATTGCGTTCAGCACGGCCTGCTTCAACGCCACCCCGATCCGCACCTGCTCGGTGAAGTCGCACAGCCCCATGCACCCCACCGCCTGCTTGACCAGCTTGATCAGCGGCTCGACCAGCGACAGGTCGTTCTCCAACTCCATGAAGAAAGTGAACTCGGACCGGTTGAGACAACTGAGCAGCTTCTCGTGGTCGCGGTCGATCCGCGCCAGCGTGAGCACTTCGTCGACCGTGCCGGCCAGCATTTCGGGAATCTGAAGTTTCGGGACGTACCCGGCTGCCCCCTGCTTGAGCGCCTCGACGGCCAGCGTCTCGCTGCCGTGTCCGGTCATGAGGATCACCGGCACCGCCGGATACCGGGCGCGAACCGCTCGGACCAACTCCAGGCCGTCCATGTTCGGCATGCGGAGATCGGTAACGATCAGGTCGGGCAGCGATCGGTCCAGGTAGGAGAGGGCTTCCAAACCGTTGGCAGCATAGGCGAGGCTGTGCTCGCCCCTCTCCAAGATCCCGCCGATGAGGCGGCGATCGACTTCGGAGTCGTCCACCACGAGAACGGTCGGCATGGCTGCTCTCCTTTCGACGGGATCCTCGGTGCCCCCCATTGTATCCGACTGTTCCTGGTTTGTCTTGTGCCTCACGCCATTCTGGCCGCCCAACGTCGCCGCCGCAAGCGGCCGCCAAGCCGATTGCTCTCCGGGCACGGAGTGGCCTGTAGGGAACGCGCTGCGTTCCCTACAGGCGATTCTCCCTGGGGCAGGCTAGCTGGACACCCCACCCCGCCGGTGCCACAATACGGTTCGTCCACCAGCCGGGAGAAAACCATGAACGTCATTCGACTAAGGTTTGCTGCGGTCACGAGCGTGGTTCTGTTGGCCGCCGGCGCAGGGCCGCGCCAGGCCGAAGCGCAACAAGCGACGGCCTCCAGCGAATGGGGGCCCGGCTACGGCGCGGGTGCGGCTGCCGATGACGTTGCCGGAGAGAACGGCAACTACTGGCAAACCGTCCAGGGCAAAGACCGGGGCGCCTGGTGGCAATTGGATTTGGGCCGCGAGGCGACCGTCCAGGCCGTGAAGGTTGCCTGGGCCCGATACGAAGACAAAGTCCACTGCCCGCCCGCAAGCCTGGTCATCCAGGTGAGTTCTACCGGCGCTGCGGGGAGTTGGAAGGACGTGTTGAAGCTCGGCCCGAAAGACCTCCCTCGCGACGGTCAGCCTTACGAGCCGGACCGCCAGTGGCATTACTCTCTGCCGCAGCCGACGCCGGCTCGCTATGTCCGGCTGTCGTTCCCCGAGGGGAGCCAGCCGGGGGCGAAGTATCCGGGCTATTTGTGCCTCGGCGAGGTCGAGGTGCCCGTACCGGAGATCCAAGCGCGGACGGTGGCGATCGAAGGCAAGTTCGGCAAGGCGGAAATCAACGTTGACGCCCCGGCCATGGTCAGCCTGACCTTGCGCGGGCCTGACGGACTCAGCTCCCACTCCGTCTTGGCGCATCGGCCGGTGGCCCCCTATCCCGGCTACAGTCGCGGCCGGGGACGACTCCCCTGGGCCCGGCAGGCTTGCACCTATGTCGTCACGCAGGACGGCACGCGCTATGAAAGCCGTGGCCAGAAGCCGACAAGCGTCGAGGCAAGCGGAAGCGGCGGGAATGCGGTGCTGCGAATCTCGGGCATTCAACTGGTGTCGGACAAGGGCCCGGAGGCCGTGGCGGTCGAGGACTGGACGTTCTCCACCCCGGGCGACGGCTCGCAATTGGCCTGGAACATCGTCCGCCGATGGAACAAGGACGCGACGCTGACAATGTCGGGCAGCCCGGGCCTGTTCTTCGGGTTCGACGCACGGAGGGTGAGCAACTCAGTCACCAGCACCATTTGGTACGACCCGGATCGACTGGCCGCCCGGTCCAGCGAACTGTACAACGTGGCAGTCTCCCTGCCGAAGCGGATCGCCGAGAACCACATCCAGACCGTCTTGGACCGCGATGCCTGGGCGATCTACAAGCTGTGGACCAATTGGCACGCCCCGGCCGACTTGCGACTGGAGGTCCGAGGGGGTCATCTCTATCGCCGCGGCAGCTTCGCGTTCCTGAGCGAGGCGGGCGCAATCACCAGCCCCGAGCCCGTGGAAACATGCCGCAAGGGGCAGATCGAGACGATCACCCTGAGCCTCGGGCCCGTCGACAAGCGGACCACCGGCTACCAATTGGCAATCACCCTTCCCGATAAGGCGACCGAAGCCTCGCTCAAGGATTTCTACGGCTCGGTGCTCAACGGCGGGGCGGTCAACGATCAGAAGAACTTCGACTTCGGCAACGAAACCGACGGCTGGTACTACGCCGGGTCGAGCTGGATGTACGGCGCGGCGCTGGCCGCCGGAACGCCGGCGCCCGGGGCGCTCGCGTCGCGTCCGTACGATGCAGCGCGGGCGTTCCGCGGACATCTGGCCCGCATCATGTGTACCCTGGACGACCAGGGCCGAAGCCATTTCGGCTACAATCAGACGGGCCAGTGGGTGGATGACAATCTCCACACGATCCTCGGCACGCACTTCTATCTGCTGCACAGCGGCGATCTGGCGTTCGTCCGGGAGCACCTGCCGGCCATGGAGCGGATGCTCGACTACTTCATCAAGAGACGCGGCGCCCAGGGCTTGTTCAAGCTCGACGGCGTGGGCGCCCACTGGTACTACGACGCCATCGCCACCAGCGGCGTCAACGGCTACTACAACGCGTTCTTCTGCAAGGCCGCCCAGGACCTGGCGGAGATGGAGGAGGCCGCGGGCGATGCGAAAAAGGCCCAAGAGTACCGGAGCCTGGCCGAGTCGCTCAAGGCTGCGTACAATCGAGTGCTGTGGCGAGAGGGTCTTCCCGGCGGGCCGCGATACGTCGATTGGATCGACGCGCAGGGCAACGAGGTCGCCTATTTCTGCGATCTCTGCCAATGGCCGGCGATTGCCGTGGGCATCGCGTCGCCCGAGCAGGCCCGCAAGATCGTGGCTACTGCCGACGCGAGGATCAAGGAGCTGGAGAAAGAGCACGGTTATCGCGGGTACGCCAGCCTTTCGGCGCTTTGGCCGGTGCCAAAACAGCTCAATCCGATCGGGTGGCAGACCTTCGGCATGTACATGAACGGCGGCAGCCTGTTGTGCCAGACGTACTGGGAAGTGGTAGGCCGGGCCCGTGCCGGCGACCACGAGGGTGCTGCCCGGCGGCTGCGGCTGTTCGCTCAGCGGGCTCGAGAGACAAGCTGGGCGGGCAATAACTCGGCCGACATCCGCGGCGAGCGCGGCCGCATGGAAAGCGGGGAACCGTACCTGGCCGACATGGTGGCCGTCACCGCCTCGGTCATCCACGGCGTGCTGGGCATCAACCCCACATGGAAGAGCCTGGAGGTCACGCCGCACCTGCCGGCCGAATGGAAACGAGCCGAGGCCGAGATTCTGTACAAGGGTCAACGTCACCGGGTCGTGATCGAAGGTGGCAAGGCACAAGTCCAGCGAATGGCAAAGTAGTAGGCACACTCCGTGTGCCGTGACCTGCGGACGGCACACGGAGTGTGTCTGCTACGATAGCCCAAATCCCAACGTTCCAACGGAGAAACTCTCATGAAAATCAAAGCGATGATCCTGGCACTCGTGGCCATGGCCAGTCCCGTGTGTGCCGCGGAGTTCAAGGCGGGCGTGGCGCGGAAGGTGATAACGCCGGCCGGGCCGGTTTGGATGTCGGGCTACGCCGCCCGGACCCATGCCTCGGACGGCGTCGTTCACGATCTCTGGGCCAAGGCGCTGGCCCTCCAAGACGCAAGCGGCGGGCGCGTCGTGCTGGTGACCATGGACCTGATCGGACTGCCGCGCGAACTGTCCGGCGAAGTGGCGGCCCAGGTCAAAAAGCAGCACGGCCTGGAGCGATCGCAGTTAGTGTTGAACAGTTCGCACACGCACTCGGGGCCCGTGGTGTGGCCGAACCTGAAGACCATGTACGATCTGTTGACCCCGGCCGAGCGGGATTGTTTGGAGAAGTATAGTCGGCGGCTGGCGGACGACCTGGTGTCGCTCGTGGGCGCGGCGCTAGCGGATCTCGCGCCGGCGAAGCTCTCCACCGGCCACGGCTCGGCGGGTTTCGCCATCAATCGGCGCCAGCCGGCGGCAAGCGGGGTCCGCATCGGGTTGAATCCAAAAGGGCCGGTGGATCACGACGTGCCCGTGCTGAAAATCGCCAGCCCCAACGGCAAACTCCGTGCGGTCTTGTTCGGCTACGCCTGCCACAACACCACCTTGGGCGGCGATTTCTACCAGATCAACGGCGACTACGCGGGCTTTGCGCAGATCGAGCTCGAGAAGGCCCTGCCTGGCACGGCGGCCATGTTTGTGATTCTCTGCGGCGGCGATCAGAACCCGTCGCCGCGGGGCAAGTTGGAACACGCCGCGGAGCACGGCAAAACGTTGGCCGACGAGGTGCGCCGGGTGCTCTCGGGCACGCTGCGGCCGGTGTGCCCGCCGATCCGCACAGCCTATGAGGACGTGAAGCTGGCCTTCGCCCCGCAAGATCGGTCGGTGTTCGAGAAGGAAGCGAAGTCCACCGATCGTTTTCGCAAGCTCCGTGCCGGCGCGATGCTGGCGGCGATCGACGCCGGCCGTCCGATCCGCGACATACGGCTCCCGGTCCAAGTCGTGCGATTGGGCAACGAGCTGGCCCTGTTGGCCCTCGGCGGCGAAGTGGTGGTCGATTACACGCTGCGTCTGAAGCGCGAATGCCCGAATGACAATCTGGTGGTGGCCGGCTACACGAACGACGTGTCGTGCTATATCCCCTCCCGCCGCGTGCTCCGCGAGGGCGGCTACGAGTCGGTCGAGAGCATGATCTACTACGGTCAGCCGGGCCCGTTCACTGAGGAGGTGGAAGAGACCGTCGTCGCCGCCTGCCGGCGACTACTGGAGGCGACGGCAGTGAAGTAGGGGCGCGAGCGGCCCTCTTCAAGCGGGTAAGAGAGAGGCCGGGGATAGCTGGCCTCTCTCTTACCCGCTAATGGCGATGGCATGCACGCGCAGGAAGACGCACGCAACACGGGACCGCCTCGGCAGCGCGGGCGCGTGACCCGCAACCGGAGCCCGCGAGGGACAACCGCAATACGCCCGGCCGCGGGATACAACCCCAAGCCTTTACGAGTGGCATAAGAGTGGGTATCCTTATTCCAGTGATCAACGGCTTGCCGCGGTCACGTATTCAGGCCGGCTCGCATTCCGTGCCAAAGCAAGCCCCTTGAAGGGGCTGTTGTTTGATGATGTTGCTCCCCATCCCAGGCGTGAACGCCTCGTTGTTACACACAAGTCATGGGTGCCGGTTGGGCGTCCGGGCCAAAAAGCAGCCAGCAAGTGGCAAAGTCATGCATGCGTTGAAGTCCAATCCAGACGGTTTGGGGCCCAGGCGGATCGTCGCGTTTCCGGTTCACATAACCGCCGAGCTGCGCCACCATTCGCACGAAGACCCCCAAGGCGGGCGGCTCGGCGGGCGGATCCTCTCGACGCACCACCTTCCACACCGATTTCCACTCGGCGGGCTCGAACACCGCCTCGCAACTGATCTCCGGACAACTGCGCCCCAAGCGGCACACGTACAGGGTCCGCCAAGCGACGATCATGTAGATCGCCAGGCAAGTCAACAGACGGTCCAGATGTTCGAACAGCCGCTCTTCCACGCGGCAACCCGATTTCAACTCACAGGCCCGCACGATCCAGTCGCAAGAGCGTGGTTCCCGCATCCCTTCGACCAGCACTTCATAGATGTCGGATTCACTGTCGGCCGCGCCGCCAACTGCGACAGCACCTCCGCAAGACGCTTGTTCAAACGCTTGTCGTTCAGCTTGGCAGTCTTCATTTCATCAAGAACCCACGGAGCGAGCATGAGCGTTCCTCCTTGACTCGCTTCGCCCCCCTGCGTCCATTCACCCTCTTCCCATGATGACCCAACACTCCCAATTCACCAAGAGCAGTTCAGAGATGTGTGTAACAACGAGGCGTGAACGCCTGGGCTAGAGAAAAGGAAAACGTTCCAAAGTTTGCAGTCTGAGCAAAGAATTCCCATGAGAGCTTTCGGCTTCGTTTCGGCGATTGGCACGAGCGCCCTGCTGTTGCTGATCGCGTTTGCCAATCCCTCCGGTGCAGCCGAAACGGGGGCGGACCGGGCCTCGGCGAGCGAGACGCCGAAAAGTCCGGCCCCTTCGCCTGACGACAAACAAGCCGCGATCGCCGCCCTGCGCCGGCTGGGGGCACGCCTGGAAATCGACGAATCCCAGGCGGTCCAGAGCGTCGCGGCGGTCAAGACGAAGATCAGCAACGCGGACCTCGTTCACCTGGCGGCCCTTTCCGAATTGGAGTCGCTTGAGATCATCGGCGGGCAAGTGACCGACGCCGGACTTGCGAACCTCCGCGGGTTGGTGGATTTGAGACGGCTCTACCTGCGCGATCTGTCCATCACCGACGCGGGCTTGGAGCATCTGCAAGGGCTGACTCGCCTCGAAGTGCTCACGCTCTCGAATACCAAAGTCATCGGCAAGGGCCTCGCCCGACTCCGCGAGATGGAGCAGCTTTGCGTGCTCAATCTGACCGGCAGTCCGATCGTCGATGCGTCGCTGGCGCACTTGAAGCGATTGCCGAGCCTCAACACGTTGGGGCTCCAGGGCACGAAGGTCACCAGCGCAGGCCTGGTCCACCTGCAATCGATTCCCACGCTCCGCGTGTTGAATTTGAACCGCTGCCGGATCGCCGACTTCGCACTGGCCTATCTGGAGGGCCTGAGCAACCTGCGGATGCTGTATTTGAAAGGCAGCCAAGTGACCGGCGTCGGCGAGAAGAAGTTGTCCGATGCCATTTCCGGTCTGTCCATTTACCGCTGAACCTCAAGGAGATCTGCCCATGCGACGCACCGTGTCCCTGACCGCGACGATCGCCAGCCTGCTGGCGATCTTGACGCTTTCCTGGCCTGCCATGACCCAGGAGGCCAAGAAGGCCGCCAAGACGCCCGAGCCCGACGTCGTCTACGTTCCCACGCCGCACGACGTCGTGGGCAAGATGCTCCAGATGGCGGCGGTGACGAAGAAGGACGTTTTGTACGACTTGGGGTGCGGCGACGGGCGGATCGTGGTCATGGCGGCCAAGAAGTACGGCTGCCGGGCGACCGGCTTCGACATCGATCCGGTGCGCGTCAAGGAATCGCGGGAGAATGTGAAGAAGAACAAGGTCGAGCAACTGGCGAAGATCCGCGAGGAGGACGTGTTCAAGCTCGATCTCACTCCGGCCAACGTAATCACTCTCTACCTGCTGCCGAGCTTGAACGTGCGGTTGATTCCGCAACTGGAAAAGCTCAAGCCGGGCTCGCGGATCGTGTCCCACGATTTCGACATGGAGGGGGTCAAGCCCGACAAGGTCGTCCACATGACCTCCAGCGAGGACAACGTGGAGCACACGATTTATCTCTGGACCGTGCCACTGAAGAAAGAGAAAGAGAAGGAGAAGGAGAAGGAGGAATAGGGTTTGAGCGAAGGGGGTCGGGAGCGGGTAGCCGAAAGATGAAACCCCAGGAAGTCATGCCCCTTCCCGTAGGTCGTGATCTTCGTTTTCTCCGGGCTCAGGGTGAGCCCGAGTTCGCCTTCGAGCACGCGACGCACCAGGGCCAGCGCCTCTTGCGCCTGCGGGGCGGACTGGCAGAGCACCACGAAATCGTCGGCTCCTAAGACGAACTTCAGGAAGCTAAGCCAATGCCGACAACCCCTCGGCTTCAGTACCTTTGACAGTAAGGATGGTGTCGAGCTTGGTTGCAGCAAGGACTTGGCGAATGTGAGGGCAAATCTCGCACAGGATCAGCTTGCCCGTCTTCTTTTTCATCGTTTTGTTCAGGCTCACCACCGTGCCAAGCATGTCGCTCGCAAGGAAATCAACACCCGAGAAATTCAAGAGGATCTTTGTGCAGTCCTCCTGAGCCGCCACGCCGTAGAATTCCTGCCCTAGCTGAATGGGCAGATCTCCGACTAGCTTCTGATCCAAGAAACGGATCAGAAGCACGTCGTCGTGCCTTGTGACCTGCAAACGGCTAGTCATTTCTTCGCGCCACCTTCCATGACCTTCAATTCTTCAGCCTCAACTTGCCGGTTTCATCGAACCAGATTTGGATGGGTTTCGCCTCGGTGCGATACACCCAGCCGGTCAATGTCTGGCCTCCGAAGGGGACTTGGCGGGTTTCGTCCGGGACTCCAAGGATCTTCCCCACATCCTCCTGGCTCATCCCCAGCTTGACGCTCCCGAAATCCCGTTGCACGCCCCGCTCCGCTGCACTTCCTGACATTGGCCTGTTCCCGACCTTGATGCAATTGAGCCAGCACTGTTCCAGAACCGGTTTCCCTGGCCTGCCCTACTTGCCTACGAACCGGAGAACCTTCTGACAGTGAGAATATCCTCGCCACCCCAACGTGTCAACCATTGTCCCTTCACGGCGGCGGGCGGGACACCGCCTCGGTCGTCCAAACCCAGTATTGCGAGCCCCATGCCCGCGTGTCGCCGTCGGTGACGAAGATCGAGCCGTTCCACTTCGGCGGCAGCGGCCCGCGAGAGCTCGATGCCATGCAGTACAGATGCAGGTTTCGCACGCGCTCCATGAAATCGCCCAGACCGTCCTGACTGTGGACGTGCACAAAGCCCCGCGACCAGAACTGCGACCACCACGACGCATGCTGTCGGCGAAGGTCATCGTATGAGCGGGACGACGTCTCGTTGACGAGCCGCAAGGCCCGGGCGCCCACATCGTCCTGGAGAACCCACGAAGCCGCCGAGGTAATGAGGATCGTGCGGGAGTCTAGGGTCTGCACGGCGATCCTGCAACACCGGTCGATTTCTGCGCGTATTTCGCCGAGCGAGGTTGGGCCGTCCTCCAGCCAGCTACGATGACTCCGCCATGATAGCCCCAGATCCACACTTCCTTGACGCCCTTCGGCTCGACCCACTGACTGACGTTCACCCGTTGCATGATCTTGTTGTAGACCGAAGCGAGCCACTTGATCCTCCTCGGTTCCACAACCATAATCTTGCGGCGGGGACGATTGAAAAGGACAGCTACATGAGAATACTGATCTCCTCGATGACGCTCGCATGGGTGGGTGCGATAACCTCGGCGTCGGTTTGCCGCAGCGACCCGTGGACCGTTTCATCTCCCAATGGGAATCTGTCCCTCGTTGTCGAGATGAAGGAGTCGCCTGGCTCGGGCTCTGGGACGACCGGCCTTTCCTGCCGGACGTTGTGCGGAAACTCCGAGGTGTTGCCGAGTGCGCCGTTGGGCATAACGCTCAAGCGGCTCGGACAGTTCACGGCGAACCTGCGCTTCGTCAATAAGTCCGCTGGCAGCGTCGATGAGCGGTACGCAATGCCGGTGGGAAAGAAGAGCGAGTGCATCAACAAGGCGAATGAGCTAACCCTGGACTTCGCCAACGAATCGGGCGGAAAGATAAGCCTCATTCTCCGGGCCTACGACGACGGCGTTGCCTACCGCTACCGAATCCACGGAACTGGTGAAGACGCGGTGGTGAGCGAGATCTCCAGTTTTCACGTTCCCGCAGGTTCCCAAGGATGGTTCGCCCGCTATACCCAGCCGCACTACGAGTGGTACTACGACGCCCACGCGAGCTTGAAAGGCATTGACTACGACGTTGCGGTTCCGGCGCTCTTCCGTACCCCAAACGGCCACTGGGTCTATGTGACCGAGGCTGCCGTCGATGGCACGTATGCGGGCGCTCGCCTGAGATTCCGGGAGGCGAATGGCGAGATTCTTGCTTTCCATCTGCCTGAACAGCCCTCCTCGACCCTCCCCTGGCTGACCCCGTGGCGTGTGGCCTTCATCGGCAGGAACCTGGGGACTCTCGTCGAATCGACGTTGGTTGCCAACCTCAATCCGCCGAGCGAGATTGCCGACACCAGTTGGATCAAGCCGGGCGTCGATGTCATTCCCTGGATGACCGGGCCGAGCACCAACAACATGAGTTTCGAGAGGATGAAGCAGTTCGTGGACCTCGCCAGCGAAATGGGCTGGACTTGGATCGAGTTCGATAATGCCCTGGCACTGGGCAACCAAGGAGCGGATGCGCCGGACAAATGGATGGCGATCCCGTGGATTCCCGAGCTTGTGAGGTACGCACAAAGCAAAGGGGTCAGCGTCTACGGATGGGACCACTGGCGGAACCTCGACACGCCGGAGAAGCGGGAGAAGATCCTGGGCTACTTCGTGAAGCACGGGTTCCGGGGCATCAAGGTGGATTTTCTGGACAGTGATTCCCAGGAGCGATTCAAGTTCCGGGAAACCATCGCTCGGGAATGTGCCCGGCGCAAACTGATGCTTAGTTATCACGGGGAGACGATGCCCCGAGGGCAGCAGCGCCGCTGGCCGCACATTGCCACGTTGGAAGGGGTGAAGGGAGAGGAGTACTACCTCTTCGAGCGAGGCCCGACCCCGGCCTACAACGTGAATCTCGTCTTCACCCGGAACATC
>CAYTJV010000083.1:0-18373 GCA_964438165.1 uncultured Planctomycetaceae bacterium
GCAGGCGGGTTCGGGGGCGGCGGGTCCCGCGAAGGTTTCGGCGGGGGCGGCTTCGGCAGCGGCGGGTTCGGGGGCGGCGGATCCCACGAAGGATTCGGCAGTTTCGGGGGGGGTGGGTTCGGGGGAGGCGGATCCCTGAACAGGAGCCAACTCAGTAGTTTCCTCGGGCTGCCCACTGACGGCGGAATGCACGCCGCCGGCGGCGCTATCGGCGGCGCCGGTGCGGTGGCCGGCCCCGGAGGCGCAGCCGCTTGGCGAGGAGGGGCTTCCGGGAATGTGTATCAAGGACCGATGGGCACGACGGTTGTCCACGGCGCGGCCGGGGCCCAAGGCGCCGCCGTGGGACCGGGCGGCGCCGCGGCCGGCGGCGCCTTTGCCAGCGGGACGGCGGTGAAGGGGCCCGAAGGGAACGTCTATACCCATGACACGACCGCCGCTCGGGGCATCGCCGCAGGGCCTCAAGGTGTCGCGGCCGGACGTGAGTTCTCCTCCGGCAGCACCTTCCAAGGCGCCGGAGGCGCCACGGCTTCGCGGAGCATGTCCGGCGCCGCAGGCGTGGCCGCCGGTCGCGGTTATTCCACGGGCTACGGGACGCATGCCTGGTCGGGCACCTATTGTCATGCGCAGGGGGTGGCGGGCCAGCGCTGGTGCGATGGCTGGCACGGTTTCACTGGCGGTTGGGTGGCGGCACATCCGTGGGGTTGGTGTCCCGCGGGATACGCCCCGGCAGCCTGGGCCGCGGCCGTTTGGGCGCCGGTCACCTGGGGTGCGGTTGGCCCGTGGCTGGGCTATGGCGCCGCGCCCGCGTCCTACTCCTATGACTACGGCGACAACATTACCTACCAGGACGGCAATGTGCACTACGGCTCGCAGTCTGCGGGCACGGCCGAGCGGTATTACCAGGAAGCCGCCAATCTGGCCAATTCTGGGGCAAGCGCCGATGCAAGCCAGGACACGCAGTGGCTCCCGCTGGGCGTGTTCGGCCTGATGACCGGCGACCAGAAGACGCCCAAGATGGTGTTCCAGTTGGCGCTCAACAAGGCCGGCGTCATCCGCGGGAACTACTTCGACCAGGTCTCTCAGACCAATCTCCCCGTGCAAGGATCGGTGGACAAGAAGACCCAGCGGGCGGCTTGGAGCGTCGGCGGCAACAAGAAGCTGGTGGTCGAGACCGGCCTCTACAACCTGACCAAAGATGAGTCGACAGCCCTGGTACACGACGGCCCGGGTCAGACGCAGCAGTGCGTGCTCATGCGGATGAAGCAACCGAGTCAGGACCAACAGCAGCAGTGAGGCGACTGAACATGGATCCCGAACCGGTTGCGTTGGAGGCGTTTCCAGCGTCAAGGGCGCGGCGAAGCCGTTGGAAACAAGTGGCTGCGCTCGTTGCCGCGTTGCTGCTCCTGTACTTCGTGACGGCCTACCTCGCGATTCCCTTTGCGACGGAGAGGTATTTCCGGCGCCACCCTTCGCTGGACGACATTCCCGGCATTACGCAGACAGGGGACGGTCATCCCGGGGACCCGCTCAACGTGGCGCTGATCGGCACGGAGACGGAAGTGAAGCGTCTCTTATTGGCGGCCCAATGGCGTCCGGCCGATCCGCTCGGCCTGCGCAGCAACCTGGAAATCGCCGCCGCCACGGTCCTCAAGCGGCCGTACGCCGATGCCCCGGTGAGCAACTTGTATTTGTGGGGTCGCAAAGAAGACCTCGCCTTTGAGCAGCCCGAGGGCGACAATCCGAGGAAACGCCATCACGTGCGTTTCTGGAAAGCCGACCAACTCGCCCCCGATGGCCGGCCCGTGTGGATTGGCGCGGCAACCTACGACGAGCGGGTCGGGCTCAGCCACACCACCGGCCAGATCACGCACCACATCTCCCCGGACGTGGACGCCGAGCGCGACCACCTGTTGCGTACCCTGAAAGACACGGGCGACCTGGCCGAGGTCTACGCGGAGGACGGCTTCCACAAGACGCTCGAAGGGCGAAACGGCGGCGGAGACCCGTGGCACACCGACGGGCGGCTGTTCGTCGGGGTGATCGCAGTCCGGTCCCCGTGAGCGACCGGCTCAGGTCTTGTCGCCGGGCTTGACGCCAAGGGCTTCGTCGCCGCTTTGGCGGCGCGCTGTGCGCGGGTCTCCCGACCCCGCACAAACGCTGACCGAAGGTCTCCAAGAAGTGAAGGGAGACCTGCGGTCGCACGGTCGGGTTGGGCTGCCGGCTGGCTGCTGGGCGGTCCGGGAAGTGACAATCGCAGGGCTTTGACGCTCACAACCTCACTGCGCAACGTCGGCGTCGGCCTGGTGATTGTGACCGGCAACTTCGGCGGCACGGCGGCCGTGACTGCGGTCCTGGCCTATGGGATCTTCGAGATCGTCGGCTCGTTGCTGCTTGCCCTGGCGTGGGGCCGAGCTAGAATTGTTCCAGGTAAATGATGTCTTTCCCCTAGGAACTACCGACCATGGGAACGACTCGCTATCCATCGCTGTACCAAATCAACACCCGCGTTTGGCTCACGGAGCTGTCCCAGAAGCTGGGCCGTTCCGCCACACTGGACGACATCCCGGCCGCCGAGTTGGACCGCTTGGAAGGAAAAGGCTTCGACTGGGTCTGGTTTCTCGGTGTCTGGCAGACTGGCCCGACGGGCCAGCGGATCTCTCGCAGCAATCCGGAGTGGCGCAAGGAGTTTCAGGAAACGCTGCCCGACTTGCGCGAGGAGGATATTCCCGGTTCCGGTTTCGCCATCACCGGCTACACGGTGCATGGCAGCCTGGGTGGGGATGCCGCGCTCACCCGGCTCCGCAAACGACTCCGCAAGCGCGGCCTGCGCCTGCTGTTGGACTTCGTTCCCAATCACACAGGATTGGATCACCCCTGGGTGGAGGACCACCCCGAGTACTACATCCCCGGCACCGAACTGGATCTGGCGCGGGCGCCGCAGAACTACACCTGGGCCAAGCGCGAGCGGGGCGACCTGCTGCTGGCTCACGGTCGCGATCCGTACTTCCCCGGCTGGCCGGACACCCTTCAGCTCAATTACGGCAACCCGGCCACGCAGGAAGCCATGATCGGCGAGCTTCGGAAGATCGCCGGGCAGTGTGACGGCGTGCGCTGCGACATGGCCATGCTGGTGCTCCCGGACGTCTTTGAGCGAACCTGGGGCATCCGGGCAGAACCGTTCTGGCCGAAGGCGACCCAGCGAGTGCGGGAAAAGGTCCCCGACTTCTGTTTCATGGCCGAGGTCTACTGGGACATGGAATGGACATTGCAGCAACAAGGGTTCGATTACACTTACGACAAACGGCTGTACGACCGCCTGCGCGACGGTCATGCACGCCCCGTGCGCGAGCACTTCTGGGCGGGGCTGGATTACCAGGACAAAATGGCCCGCTTTCTGGAGAACCACGACGAGCCTCGGGCGGCGGCGGCTTTCCCACCTGGGATCCATGAAGCCGCGGCGGTCATCACGTATCTATCCCCCGGCTTGCGGTTTTTCCACCAGGGTCAATTCGAGGGGCGGAAGAAACGAATCTCGCCCCACCTCGGCCGCGGCCCGTGCGAACCCATCGACCAGAAGCTGCAACAGTTCTATGATCGGCTGCTCGCCGTGCTGCGCGAATCGGTGGTGCGAAACGGCCAGTGGCAATTGCTGGAATGCAAACCCGCCTGGGAAGGCAATTGGACCTGGGATTGCTTCGTGGCCTTTGTTTGGCAAGGTCCCGGCGGAGAGCAACTTCTGGTGGCGGTGAACTATGCGCCCAACCACAGCCAGTGCCATGTCCGGCTTCCGTTCACTGATTTGGCTGGTAACCGGTGGCGATTTCAGGACCAAATGGGTTCTGCCGTTTACGACCGGGACGGTAACGATCTGCAATCCCACGGCTTGTTCCTGGACGTGTCGCCCTGGCAGACCGGCGTGTTTTCCTTGACGAAAACATCTTGAAGGATGCCAATCGAAAGGTCTTGTCCCCATGCGCACGCAAGTGGAGCCGTGGTTTCGCGTTCCTCGATGCCTTGCGCGGCTCCACCACCCAGCGCGTGTTGCGTCAAGCTCGCTGCCCGATGCTTACCATGCCCGTAGGCTCGTTCCTCGGTTGATGAAATGAGGCCAGCATGATAAGCTACATTGAACGACTATTGGCCTGCTCGACGGGCCGGAAGGTGAAATCATGAAAGAGAGTGAAGCGGTTGAAAGCGGATCCAAGATGAAACGCAAGCGATACGAGAAGGAGCTGCGCAAGCTCCAGACCGAACTCTGCCGCCTGCAGGAGTGGGTGAAGCTCAAGGGACTGCGGGTGATCGTAATCTTCGAGGGGCGCGACGCGGCCGGCAAGGGCGGCACCATCAAGGCGATCACGGATCGCGTGAGCCCGCGCGTCTTCCGGCTCGTCGCGCTGCCGGCCCCGTCCGACCGGGAGAAGACGCAGATGTACTCGCAACGGTACATCCAGCACTTTCCCGCCGCCGGAGAGGTCGTGATCTTTGACCGCAGTTGGTACAACCGCACTGGCGTGGAGCGCGTGATGGGCTTTTGCACGGAAGAACAGTATCGGCGGTTTCTCGAAGTCTGCCCGGCTTTCGAGCACTATATCGTGGATGGCGGGATCATTCTTGTCAAGTTTTGGCTTGAGGTGGGCAAGAAAGAGCAAGAGCGGCGGTTCGCGGCCCGCATCGACGACCCGATTCGCCAATGGAAGCTCAGTCCCATGGACATCGAGTCGTGGACCCGCTGGTACGAGTACTCCCGCGCCCGCGACATGATGCTGGAGGCCACCGACACCGAACACGCCCCGTGGCACGTCGTGCGCTCCGACGACAAGAAACGGGCCCGCCTGAATTGCATTGCGCATCTTCTCAGCCTGATCCCCCACGAAAAAGTGCCGCGAAAGAAGGTTAAGTTGCCCAAGCGGTCGGATAAGAATAAGTACGACGACCAGGCTTCGCTTGAGGGCAGAAGGTTCGTGCCGGAGAAGTATTAAGGCGAGCGAGTGGATCATGGACGGTAACACGGCTTCCAACGGTCATAATCAACAAGCGATCCTCTACCGCATTGCGCCGGGCCTTGGCGCATTGGCCGCCTATGAGCGCGACTGGCTCAAGCACGATTTAGTCGCCGGCGTCTCGGTGGCCGCGGTGGCCTTGCCGACAGCGATCGCTTACGCCCAGATTATCGGGCTCGATCCTGTCATCGGACTTTACGCTGCCATCCCATCCCTGTTGGCCTACGCGCTGTTCGGCACATCCCGCCACTTGATCGTGAATCCGGACGCGGCCACCTGCGCGATGATCGGGGCCACGCTCACGCCCCTTGCTGCCGGCGATCCGGAGGTCCTTCTCTCGCTCTCGGTCGTCCTGGCCGTTTTCACCGGACTGTTCTGCTTTGCCGCCAGCGCGCTGCGGCTGGGCGTTGTCGCCGACTTCCTTTCCCGGCCGATTCTGGTCGGCTTTCTCAACGGCGTGGCAATCAGCATCTTCCTTGGCCAAATCGGGAAGGTGGTCGGCTTCCCGATCACATCGCACGGCATCATTCCCACCTTCATCGAGTTCGTCCGCAAGGCCCATGAAACGCACTGGCCGACACTGGCGGTAGGGCTGATGACGATCGCCGTGATGATCGCGAGCAAACGGCTATTGCCGCGATGGCCCGGTCCGCTGCTGGCCGTTGTGGCAGCGGTTGTTGTGGTAAAGGCCATGGGGCCTGAAAGCGCAGGCGTGGCCGTGGTGGGCGACGTGCCCGCCGGACTGCCGCGCCTTCGCTGGCCGACGTTCGATCCGCAGTTCCTCCAACCGCTCTTCGGCGGGGCGATGGGCGTGGCGCTGGTGAGCTTCTGTAACGCCATGGTCGTCGCGAGAAGCTTTGCGGCGAAGAGCCACTATGAGGTCGATGCGGATCGCGAGCTGTCCGCGTTGGGGGCGTGCCAGCTCGCCTCGGGCCTGTGCCAAGGATTCGCCGTGAGCGGCACCGAGTCGCGGACGGCGATGAACCACGCGATGGGTGGCAAGAGCCAGGCTGCGGGATTGGTGGCGGCCGCAGTGATGGCCGTCGTGCTGTTGTTTCTGACCGCTCCATTAAGCTACCTTCCAAAGGCGGCGCTGGGCGCCGTATTGATCTTTGCAGCCATCGGGCTGTTCGACGTCGCCGCGCTGCGGCGGCTCTGGCGCGTCAGCCGACCGGAGTTCGGCGTGGCCGTCGCGACGATGGTGGGCGTCATTGCATTGGACGTATTGGAGGGGATCCTGATGGCGGTCGCCCTGGCCCTGCTCCTTCTCCTGAAGCGCAGCGCCCGCCCGCCCGACGCGGTCTTGGTCCGCGTGCCGGGGATGAAAGGGTTCCACGACCTGGCTCACCACGCTGACGCCAGTGCGACGCCCGGGTTGCTGCTTTACCGCTTTGGCGCCGGGATTGTGTTCTACAACGCCTCTTACTTCAAGAAACGGGTCCTGGAATTGGCGGCCGCCCAATCCGACCTGAAATGGCTGGTCCTCGACGGGAGTACCGTCAACACGATTGACAGCACCGGCGCCGAAACCGTGGAGGCACTGGCTCGCGACCTTGCCCGACAGGGCATTCGGTTCGGGCTGGCCGGTTTCCGCACTGAAACGCGCAGCATGCTCCAGCGCGCCGGCGCGATGGCTGCGATCGAGACAGATTCCGTGTACCCCACTCTGAAGTTCGCGATGAACGCCTTCCTGGCTTCTCAGTCACGCCCGGCCGCAGGCGTCTCGGAGGGTGGCGATGCTTCGGGAGAAGCCTCTCGCCAAGGAGGCGTGGAATGAGGGAGGGAACCGCCAAGACGACGACGGCTGCACCACAGGCGCGGATTTGCGGCTGTGGGGCGAAAGGTGGGCGGGCAATTCGCGATGCGCAAATGGTGGAATCCTCGCAATCCTGAATCGGCACGCAACAAGGCAGCGCACCGCCACCGACATCTCTGCCACTCCAAACAGGCATGGCAGATACCGTCCTTTGCGGCGATGCTCACGGGCCGCATCCGGCCTTGTTGATCTGATGGGCGACGCTGGCGGCAATTTCTCCAACTGGAAGCACTTCGACGGCGGCGCCCAGTTGGCTTGCCGCCTGGGGCATGCCGTAGACAACGCAGGTACGCTCGTCCTGTGCTATGGTGTGCCATCCCGCGCGGCGAAGCTCCAGCAACCCCAGAGCACCATCTCGGCCGATCCCCGTGAGCAGCACGCCGACTGAAGGCCGCCGCCCATGGCGAGCCAGGCTCTGGAAGAGCACGTCCACCGATGGGCGGAACGGGTTACCGATCGGCTCCCTCGTGTAGACGAGCGTGCCTTCGGGCCGCATCACCAGGTGATCGTCGGTTCCCGCCACGAGAACGATTCCCGCCTGAGGCCGGTCGCCGTCGCGCGCCGTGCGAACAGTCAACTTGCAGCTCTCTGACAGCCAAGCGGCGAGCGACGCTGCAAAGTCCACGCTGATGTGCTGGGCGACAAGAACGGCCGCCGGGAAGTCCTTTGGCCATTTCCGAAGAATGGCTTGAAGGGCGTGCGGTCCTCCCGTGGACGCCCCGATTGCGACGAGCGGCAATTGGGGCCTGTCGTCGGCCGGGTGCCCAGTCGGCCCGACGACCGCTGGGGCCGACGACTCCGCCCGACCTTCAAGCCGCGAGCGGATCTTTTCCACGTGGGCCAGTTTCGCCAAGAGCGCGGCGCCGGCCTGGGCGGGCGGACTGTCTCCGAGGACAGGGGTGGCCACGGCATCGTAGGCCCCGTGGCTGAGGGCCTCACAAACCAGGGAATAGTTTCCCGCCACCGTCGCCGTGACCACGAGGATCGGGCACGGACGACGCCGCATGATCTCCCGCGTTGCCTCCGCCCCGTTCATTCCCGGCATCAGCAGATCCATCAGAACGACGTCGGGCGGGTCCTGTTCGCACTGACGCACCGCCTCTTCGCCGCTGGCCGCGGTCCAGGCGACGCAGTGACCGGGCTGGCTGCACACAACCCGCCGCAAGGCTTCCGTGGCGATCCGCAAGTCATTGACGATCGCGATCCTCATGCCTGGGCATCCCCGATCAGTTCGCGCACCGCCTGGATCAAGGTGTCGTCGTGAAAACTACTCTTCGTGAGGTAGTAGTTCGCGCCGGCTTCGAGCCCGCGCAGCCGGTCCTCCTCGCGGTCCTTATAAGACACGATGACTACCGGAACGGTCTGGAGCCGCACGTCCCCCTTGATCCTACGCACCAGTTCAAGACCGTTCAATCGGGGCATGTCGATGTCGCTGATCACCAGGTCGAAGTGCCCAGCCCGCACCAGGTTCCATCCTTCCATCCCGTCCACGGCGACCTCCACCAGATATCCCCGGTTGGCGAGGAGCTGCCGCTCCACCTCCCGCACCGTGATCGAGTCGTCGACAACGAGGACGCGTTTCCGCTGACGTTCAACTTGCTGGGCTGCGCGCGGGCCGGCCCGCTGCAGCCGACTCCCTTGGAGGAGCTTCTCGATGGATCGCCGCAAGTCGTCCGGGTCCAAGATGAGCACGGGGGAGCCGTCGTCGAGGATCGCGGCTGCGTGGAGGTTGGGGACCTTGCCCAGCCGGCGGTCCACGGGCCGGACCACGAGGTCCTGCTCTCCCAGAAGCGCGTCGACGACCAATCCGTACCTCGCCGATCGTTCGCTGAAAAGGACAACCAGGAGATCATCGCCAGCCGGCTCGGGGCCTTCCAGTTGGAGGACCTGTCGTGCCATCACGATTCCCACATTCTGGCCGTCGATCTCAAAGTACTGCCGGTTCTCCAGCGAGCGCAGTTCGTCGTGGGTGACGCGAATCACGTGGTCGATCCGGTTGTGCGGGAAAGCATAGGGCTCGCCCGCGACGTCCACGACGACCGCGCGGAGCACCGAGAGTGTCACCGGAAGCTCGATCTGAAAACTCGTCCCGCGCCCCGGCTGGGCGTGAACGTGGATGCGGCCGCCGACCGATTGAACCATTGTGTGGACGACATCCAATCCGACGCCACGGCCCGAAATCTCGGTCACCTGCGAAGCGGTGGAGAAGCCCGGGAGGAAGAGGAAATCGAGGAGCTCGGCTTCGCCGAGCTTCTGGGCGACCTCGGCGCTGATGTGTCCCCTCTCGACGACCTTGCCTCGAAGCCCTTCCAGGTCAATCCCGCGGCCATCATCCGAGACGGTGATCGAGAGCAGCCCGGCACGATGGGTGGCCTCGATGCGGAGCCGGCCGACCTCCGGTTTTCCCGCCGCCTGCCGCGCGTCGGGCATCTCCAGACCGTGGTCCAGCGCATTGCGCACGAGGTGATTGAGGGGAGCATCCAGCCTCTCCAGGATGTCGCAGGGCGATTGCGTCACAATGACACCGATGGCGGAGGATGGGCAAGCGACTTCTGATGTTGATTCGGAGCCTGGAAATCGAGTATGGAAACGACCGTCTCAGCCCGAGCGGCAGATTTGTTCGGCTATGTCAAGATGAACTGGGCTGTTTCTGGATCAACGCAAACCCCCGCATCACATGCAACATGGTGCAATCGCCCTGCAGGATGTCGCGATCGACCTCGGTGGTTTCCCCCTGGATTTCCAGTTGGGCTTTCTTTCCCAGTTGCCGGGCCATGTCGCGGACAAGCCGCGGCAACCCCTGCACGCCGTCCCGAAAGGGCCGCATGCGGCTGGAGATCACCTCGCGATACAAGCGGGTAGTGGTACAGTTTGCCCGCGGAATCGGGGGAATAAAGGGAAATCCGAGGAATGGTACCACCAATGGCGTAGAGCGTGTTTTACGCTTCCTTCACCGCATTCGTAGTACCGTCGCGGGCCTCTTCGGGTGCATTTCCCTGGAAAGCGATCTTGAGAATGGTGCCGTTGGGAGTGCATCGCAAGACATCCACCCAATTATCGCTCCAGCGAACGCGAGCCTGCCCGTTGACGTATTCCCAGTCACCACTGGCCGACGGAATGTGCGGTGGTGCTTCATGCCTTTGTGCGGTGCCGTTCTCATGCAATTCCATGAAAAACGTCACAGGCGAACGGTCACCCATGCGGGCACGCCAACGGCCAACAAAGAACTCATGTTCTTCGGAAGGCAAACCCTGGGCGAGACGACCGGCGGCCTTCTTGGCAGCGACATAGAATGCTTGTTCCGCTGGTATTCTGTTTGCCGGTTGAGAAGCCTCCGTTGCCTTATCTGGCGGTGGGGGCGTCTCGCTTTTTTGTGTCTGCACCAAAGCTCGCACAAAGGATGCAGCGGCCCAAAGGACCTGAGCGCCCACTACCCCAAATGCGATCACTGGGAAAAACCAGTCACCGAAATATGACCAAATCATGAGAATCGACCCCACAACCCAGCAAATATTTCGGATGGGAGCGATTTCATCGCTGGCTCTCTTGGTTTGCTTCCAAACGGCGTTCCAGTCCAACCTGTCGGATTTGTCCATCGCACGCCCCCTACTTGACGACGAAGCCGAAGGGCGTACAATGGCGGTATCCTGAGCGCCAGTGTCGCCCTAGCGGCACAAAACAGAAAAGCCGTCGGCTGGAACCGACGGCTTTAATTTTGCCCCTACATCGGGCTAGTGTCAAGCCGCTATCGCGTAACTCCCGCCCATTACGCGGTCGTACAAGTCCTCAAAACTCCAGAGCGTATCGACCACGCCCGCAGCCATCGCGGCCGGCAGCCGGGTCCGGCCTTCGTTCGCGTCGCGCGTCCGCCAGCAGAAGTTGTAGAACGCCAGGAACACGGCGCAGGCCGCTTCCAGGTTCTCCAGCTTCTTGGAGAACCCCAGCGCATTCGAGACATACAGCCCCGATGGGCAACGATGTCAGGGGCACTCGAAACACTTGGCAACGATGAGTTGACAGTCACGTATATCCGTCATTTATGGATTACGAAAGAGGGCCACACGCGCGAGCGCGACCTATCTAAAAACATTAAGGATACGATCAACAGCAAGCAGAAAGCCGTGGACTTTGTGGGAGAACTTGCTGATGCAATTCAGGACTATGTAGCCATATTGACTCCAGACCATGACAAGTGGAATCAGTATGGAAACACGACACGGCGACACATTCGTACAATTGTCCACCATCTGCGCGTAGAACAAATTCGCCCACTTATGCTGGCCGTCGCACGGCATTTCTCGGTTGCGGAGTGCAAAAAAGCGTTTCGCCTGTTCGTATCTTGGTCCGTGCGATTTCTTGTGGTTGGCGGACGTGGCGGTTTGCTCGACACCAATTACGCCAAATGTGCCCAGCTTGTAGGAACCGAACAAGTCACGACCGCATCTGCATTGGCGAAGATAATGATTGGCGTTGTTCCGGCCGATGCTGCGTTCGAGGCGGCTTTTGCGACCGCCCGCGTATCGCAGAACTATCTCGCTAGGTACTACCTTCGCGCCCTTGAATTGCAGATCAAGAAAGAGGCTGAGCCGGAATTGATTCCGAATGAGGACCAAGAACTGATCAATCTGGAGCACATTCTGCCTGAGAATCCTTCGGCAGAGTGGGATGTTGAAGAAGAAACGGCCTCAGCGAACCATCGGCGGCTTGGCAATTTAGTGCTCCTGCAAGCCACGCCAAATTCACAGATTGGTAATCTGCCATTCAAGGACAAGAGGCCGGTGCTGAAGGAGTCGTCTTTTTTCCTGACGAAAATGGTTGCGGAGAAGAAGGCGTGGACAATAGGAGAGATTAACGCCCGCCAAAAGAAACTCGCGGAATTGGCTGTCGCCACTTGGCCCATGAGCGTGCGATAGCGGAAAGCGGGGGAATCGAACCCAGCCGGCGAAGCCAGTCCCTTCGTTCGCTTATAAGGCGAGTGTGCCGCCAAGACACGGGCCGCCATCCTGGCTGCCAGCGGTTGAGACTGCAGACAGCCAGTCTCAAAGACCTCGACTTCCCCGGAAAGGTTCGCAGTCAGGAAACCGCAGAATCCGTCAGTTTCCCCTGACAGGCCCGTCAAACTGTACCGCTACCGACCGACTGGAATTGATCGCGCGCATCCGATACCACTCGAAGGGTTACATCGCGCAGCTCGAGCGTAACGAGGCCTATCGCCGCTTGGCGGAGAGCCAGGAGCAACTTGCCGAAGAAGTTGCCCAGGCAGCCAAGTACGTCTGTTCCCTCTTGCCGGAACCGATTGCCCAGGGTCCGGTCAAGGTGGACTGGCGTTTCATCCCATCCACGCAACTCGGCGGCGATTCGTTCGGCTATCATTGGCTGGACGACGATCACTTCGCCGTTTACCTGCTCGATGTGAGCGGCCACGGCGTGGGGGCGTCGCTGCTGTCGGTTTCAGCTCTCAACGTGCTACGGTCCCAGTCGCTCCCTAACGCCGATTTCCACAATCCCGCGCAGGTGCTCGAGCGGTTGAACGCGACCTTCAAGATGGAGCAACACGACAACCGGTACTTCACGATCTGGTATGGGGTGTTCTCCAAGGCGGGGCGCCAACTGGCGTACGCGGGCGGAGGTCATCCGCCCGCCCTTTTGCTTGCCAATTCTCATCCGGCGGCCGCGGAGTGGACACGTCTCGAATCGCAGGGTCCACCGATTGGGTGGGAGTTGGGGCTGCCCTTTGAGACCAGCGTCATCGCTCTCGATCCTGGCGCCCGATTACTCATCTTCAGTGACGGCGTCTTCGAGATCGAGAAGACCGACGGCGAGAACTGGAGCTTCGACGAGTTCGTTGACTTCATGGCGACTCTCCCGCCAGACGTCAACTCCATGGACCATCTATTGGCTCATTCCCGGCAACTGCACGGCTCGGCTACCCTCGCAGATGACTTCTCGATGCTCGAACTCGTCTTCTGACCGAGTGGTAGGGAGTGCGAGTCCTGAATAGGTTGGTGAACGCGACCTTCTTGATCAGCACGGCGGAACGTTCCAACAAACGATCGCCATAGCGCATGCTATTTCGTGGCTCCCGCTCCTTTCGTCGTCGCCGTCCTGGTTGGGCAAACATCCTTCATGGGGGTCGGTTGATCGCACTTGCGGCAGGAAGTCACGCAACGCAGGCTGTCCAGCGACGGCCAACAGAAGCTCGGCAGCGGTTTGCGGCAGTAGTCGTCGCACAGCCCGCCTCGGGGCAAGCACGGCACGCAAGGGAGCGGCTTGCGGCAATAGTCGTCACACGCGCAGCTTGGAGGAAGACAAGGAATGCAGGGCAGCGGTTTTCGGCAGTAGTCGTCCGGGCAACCGGCGATCGGCGGTGGGCAGCAACAGCGCGGCGTGGCGCAACAGCCCGCACCACCCGGCGCAAGCTCCGCGCCCGAGGTTGGCGAAACGCATCGCAGAGCAAGACACACACTGACAGTCAGCAGACATCCCTTCATGGCATCGCCTCAAACAAAGAACTACATGGTTGGGGAGTACAAGGGAATGGCCCGCCGGCCGGTTCTAGCGTTTAGCACCTGGCTTGCCCGGTGGCAGGGGCGCCGGCGCCGGTTTCGGAGGCTCCGGCACTTCAGGACGCCCCCCGGGCTCTGCGGGCAATGGCGACGAGCCCTCGACGGCACCTCCTGCCGTGCCTTGGGGCATCAATCGCATCTCCCACCCGCCGCCAAGGGCCCGGTACAATTCGATCAGACTTTGGGCGATCTGGCCACGGGCCTCGGCCGCCAGGTCCTGCACCTTCGACAACTCGGACTCGGCAATGAACACCGCAGTGAAGTCGACGGCGCCCTGCCGGTACTGGTCCATCGTAATGACTCTCGTATTCTCGGCAGCTTGCGCCGCCGCGTCCAGGCTTTTCGAGCGTTGGTGGCTCTTCAGAAACTTCACGATCCCGTCATCCGCCTCCCTGGCGGCCTCCAGCACTTTCTCCTGGTAAGCGTAAGCCGCCTGCTGGAACCTCGCGTCCTGCAGTCGGACATTGTTGACAATGCGGCCGTAGTTGAGCACGTCCCAGCGGAACGCCGGGCCAACTCCGCCAAAGTTGCTGCGGTTTCCGTCGAAGAGGTCGCCAAACTGGGCTGCCGCATAGCCAAACGTGCCGTTGATCGAAATGTGTGGGTAAAGATCGGACTTTGCGATTCCAATCCGTGCGCTCTGGGCCGCTACCTCCCGCTCGACCCTGCGGACGTCCGGGCGGCGGCGGACCAGATCCGCCGGGATCCCGACCGCCACTTCCGGTGGCGCCTTTGGGGTGGGCGCGTCGCCCAACCCCATGGCAACCAGGTCCTGGGGAGGAAGGCCCATGAGCACGCAAAGCCGGTTATTGGCCAATCGCTGACCCGCCTCGAATTGAGGGACCAGCGCCCGGGTCTGTTCCAGAACGGTCCGGGCCTGTTCTACGTCCCGCTTCGTGGCCGCACCGAGCCGAAGCTTGTCTTCCGCAATCCTGAGGGCGTTCTCTTGCGCAGCAACGTTCTTGACCGCATAACTCCGCCGCTCCTGAAAAGTCCGCATTTCCACATAACTCGACGCTACCTCGGCCAGGAGCAGGACCAGAACGTCGTCGTAGTTCTCGATCGAAGCATCCAACTCCGCATCCGCGGCTTCCACGGCACGCCGAAAACGGCCCCAGAAATCAAGCTCCCACGAGGCATTGAAACCGACTTCCCAGTTGCCGAACGAGAGATTTGGGGGCGCGTTGGCTACATTGGCCGGCAGCTTGTTCCGGGAGTAACTGCCCGCCGCATCCTGCAGTTGAGGGAACAACTCGCCAACGGCAATCTGGCGCCGATAGCGTGCTTCCAGAATCCGCATTCCCGCCACGCGGAGGTTGATGTTCTGGCCGGCGGCTGTTTGGACCAGATCGTTCAGGGCCGAATCATGGAATACAGTCCACCACGTCGCCAGATCGGCCGGCACGCTCTTGATGTTCGGGTCCCGGTAGTCAATCCATTCAGAGGCGGCGGGGACGGCGGGCTGGCAGTAGTTGGGTCCCACCTTTTCTTTTGTGCTTGAGGATGTTCCAA
Source organism: uncultured Planctomycetaceae bacterium (assembly GCA_964438165.1). GTDB lineage: Bacteria > Planctomycetota > Planctomycetia > Pirellulales > Thermoguttaceae > CALFBP01. The sequence continues at coordinate 14,895 of CAYTJV010000083.1, forward strand.
ATGGTAAGAGCCTGTCACTTCCGATCGTCGAACTGCGTGCTCGTGCTCATCACGCTCGTCGTCGCGGGCTGTGGCCGCACTGCCGACACCGACAAAGCCAAGGAGTCACCACGAGTGACCGTAGCCCATCCGGTCGTCCGGGACCTGACGGACGAGGATGACTATAACGGTTGGCTGGCGGCGCATGATACCTTGGAGGTCCGTTCGCGCGTGCGGGGCCACATCCAGGCAATTCACTTCAAGGACGGCGACATGGTCCAGAAGGGCCAACCGCTCTTTGAACTGGATCCGCGCCCGTTCCAGGTCGAGATCAACCAGGCCCTGGCTAACGCGAAAGCATTGGAGGCGCAGAAGGTAGCCGCGGAGAAAGACGTGGCGCGCTACACGGAATTGCTCAAATCGGGAGGGGCGAGCCGGCAGCAGCTCGAAAAAGCCCAGGCGGACGCTCAGGCCTATGACGCACAAATTGCGGCCAAAATGGAGGAGGTGAAACGCTTTGAACTCGACCTTCAGTACTCGAAGATCACCGCCGATCTGGCCGGCAAGGTCAGCAAGGCCAATCTTACCGAAGGCAACCTCGTCAACGCTGGGGGAAGCGATCCGCTGTTGACGACGATTGTCTCAATCGACCCGATCTACGTGGATTTCAACGTCGACGAACGCGCGATGCAGCGGTACCAGGAGATCGGCGCAGGCCGGCAAGGCAACGACAAGCCGAAGCCGCTCCGCGAGCAAAAGATCTCGTTCTCCTTTGGACTGGACACGGACAAAGGGTTTCCACACCAGGGCCAACTCGTGTTTGCGGACAACAAGTACGCGGAGGGCACGGGCACGATCCTGGTCCGCGGCGTCGCTCCGAACCCGGACGGCCGGCTCATCCCCGCTTCGCGCGTCCGCGTGCGGATTCCGGTCAGCGATAAGTACCAGGCAGTCGTGGTACCCGACACTTCGGTGCTCTCGGACCAGGACCGGAAGTACTTGCTCGTCCTTGGCAAAGAGAATGTCGTGCTCCGTCGCGACATCACTCCGGGCAGGCTGCTCGACGACGGTATGCGGGTCCTTCTTCCCGCACCCGGCGAGGAGAAGGCCGCGGGCAACAAGAACTGGGAGAAGGAGTGGGTGGTCACGGTGGGCCTGCAGCGGGCACGGATCGACTATCCGGTCCTGCCGCTGGACTCGAACGGCCAGCCGGTCGACACGAAGGCTGCCGGGCAATAAAGCAATTCACGAACCGCCAGAGGCTTGCTCATGTTCGCTCGTTTCTTCGTTGATCGGCCGATCTTCGCCACCGTCCTCTCGCTGGTGATCGTGATCGTCGGCCTGGTGGCGCTAACCCGCTTGCCCATCGCCCAGTATCCCGAGGTCGCCCCGCCGACGATCCAGGTTTCGGCCGTCTATCCTGGCGCCGACGCGGAGACGGTGGCCGCCACCGTGGCCACCCCCATCGAGCAGGAAGTCCACGGCGTCGAGCGGATGCTCTATATGGCGTCCCGCTGCCCGAACGACGGCCAGATGTTCCTGGACGTGACCTTCGAGTTGGGCACCAATCTGGACACGGCCCAGGTGCTCGTGCAGAACCGCGTTTCCGTGGCCGAGGCCAAGCTGCCCGAAGACGTCAAGCGGATCGGCGTGACCACAAAGAAAAAGTCGCCCAGCATTCTGCTGTGCGTCAATCTGGTCTCCGAGAAGAAACCGGACGGTAGTTTCTACTACGACCAACTCTACCTGAGCAACTACGCCTCGCTCAGCGTGAAGGACGACTTGGCGCGAGTCAAAGGCGTGGGCGACGTGACGTTTCTTGGCCCGCGCGACTACAGCATGCGAGTGTGGCTCGATCCGCAGAAGCTCGCTTCCTTGGGCATGACGGCTGCCGACGTGATCAAGGCCATCCGCGAGCAGAACGTCCAGGTCGCGGCCGGCCGGCTTGGGCAACCCCCGGTCGCCGCGGGCGCCGGTGTGCCGTTTCAGCTCGTCATCAAGACCCAGGGACGGCTCAGCAGCGAACAGCAGTTCGACAATATCATCGTCAAGACCGGATCGAAGGGCGCAGTCGTCAAGCTGCGCGACGTCGTGCGCAAGGTCGAGCGCGACGAGCGCGGGCGGATCGTCGAGAAGGGCACGGAACTGGGGGCCAGGAATTACGACGTGAACAGCTACCTCGACGGCGATCCGTCGGTTACCCTGGCCTTGTTCCAATTGCCAGGCTCGAACGCCTTGAAAACGGCCGACGAGATCAAGGCGAAGATGAAGGAGCTGAAGGCGAAGTTGAAAACGGTGCCGCCCACGGGAGGTTTTACACGCACGGCCCGGGCACTGGGAATCTGTTTGGGTGATTGACGCGACAGACTGTTGGCTTTTGAGGAGAGCAAGAGAACGTGCAATCGCTTATTGACATGACATTTGGCCGCGCCGCGCGCTGTTTCGTGGCCGGAATTCTCGCCATTCTGCCGCTTGTGATCACGGTCGCGGTTGTCACTTGGGTCGGAGGGTTCGTTTCACAATTCCTCGGCCCGGGCACGGTGGTCGGGCGGGCGCTCCGCGGCGTGGGGCTTCACTTCGCGACGAATGACATGGCAGCCTACGCGGTCGGTGCGGCACTGGTTGTGGCGATGATCTTCCTGGTCGGCGCATTTGTCCAGGCAGGCGCAAAGAATCTGATTCAACGCCTGTTCGACGTTATCCTTCAGCGCATTCCGATCATCGGCAGCGTCTACGGCACATCCAAGCAACTCGTCGGCATCGTCGATAAGAGCGGAGACGCCAACCTCAAGGGGATGAGGGCCGTCTTCTGTTTCTTCGGCGGGGCAAGCGGAGCCGGCGTCTTGGCGCTCCTGGTGTCTCCGGAACGATTCCGCCTCAACGGCCGGGACTATCATATCGTCATTGTTCCCACCGCTCCCGTCCCGGTTGGCGGTGGCCTCCTTTTCGTCCCCGCGGACACGGTGCAACCCGCCGATGTGAGCGTGGAAGGCTTGATGAGCATGTACGTTTCGATGGGCGTTACCGCGCCGCAGTTCCTGCCCCAGGCGGTGAGCCCGGAGCACGAACACTGATCGCAGAGATGTCGCGCGCAGAAGGCGTATTGGGCTAGAGGAATCATGAACACCACCGTCGCGGTGTACGACACCAAGCCCTACGACCGTCAATCGTTCGCCCGCGTCACTGTGGAAAATATCAGACGTCTTGCCGCCGGCCAACCGCTTGTGGAGGGAACGTTGCTATGAGCGGCTCCAAACAACCCCAAGAGACCCTTGAGCACATTCCCAATCCAAAACTCTTGCCGCCTCAGAGACAAGCGGAAGAAGTCTCACGACCCAACATGGGGCCTGGAAAACGGGACAGGTCCGATATTGAAAAACAGGGCAATGTATATCTTTGCCTATCCTGCCTTGATCGGACCTATCCCGTTTTCCCTTCGATCGCTGCGCTGTGCGCGGGTCTCCCGACCCCGCACAAACGCTGACCGAAGGTCTCCAAGA
>CAYTJV010000084.1:0-18255 GCA_964438165.1 uncultured Planctomycetaceae bacterium
GGAACCGGTAGGATGGCACTTCGGAACGACGATGTAGAAGCCGTTCGCACCGCTCGCGAATCCCTCGTCCGCAAGTTTGCTGGACTGCGAGGCTGGTTTCGTCACCTCCAGCAGTGCGACCGAAGGCGCGAGGCAGAAAGCGCCGTCGGTAGGCGGGCCGCCAAGAAGACGAAAAGGTCGATTGGGAAGTCATGACTCGAAGGCTGTAAGGATGCCCACCACAATACACCCTGCGCGAGTTCGATACATTAAGCTCGGAGAGGGAGGGCGCTGGGAGCAGGAATGTCTGGAGAAAGGTATCATCCGTTTTGGCTTCGGAAGTTCCAACGCTGTAAGGTTTCCCTTGTGTCGGGCGGGACGATGGGACGACCTAACGGACTCCTTCCTAGCGGAGGGCAAGACCAAAGGGACAGCTACCCGGTTTACAAACGAGACGCGGTTGTTCTTTGAGGACGATAGCTCCACACTGTGGATAACGTTCGTAGGCGAGCGTTTGTGTTGGGGACTGCTCGAACCATCCCCTCCCCAACGGCATGCCGATGGTGATGGCGTTTGGCGGAGTGTCGCGGGCGGCTGGCGGTGGACCGACCTGAACGGGGAGCAGCTAACCAAAGATCGGCTCTCCGGAGCTCTAACGAAGCTTGCAGCGTATCGAGGTACCTCCTGCGATGTGGACGTGGCGGAATACGTTGTTCGACGCATCAACGGCCAGAAGACACCGGAGGTGGAGCGTGCCGTCGCGGCCTTTCAGAAAATGAAGTCGTCCGTATTGGAACTGATGAGGATGCTGGGACCCCGGGATTTTGAGACGTTGGTCGATCTTGTCTTCTCCACCAGCGGATGGAGACGACAGGGAATCGTCGGTAAGACCCAAAAGACGCTCGACCTCGATCTGACCTTGCCGAGTACCGGCGAGCGGGCGTTCGTACAGGTGAAGTCCAAGACGACGTCCGCTGAACTGTCTGAGTACGTCGCGAAGCTTGATGAACTCGGCCCTTACGATCGGATGTTCTACGTCTACCATTCCGGCGAGGCTGACACCGACGACGATCGCGTGACGGTAGTGAAACCCGAGAAACTCGCAGAGTTGGTGCTGGATGCTGGCTTGGCAAACTGGCTTATTCGCAAAGTCTCGTAAACGGAAGAGGAAGCAATGATCGGGCGCTGAAGGCTCAAATGGGGCGCAGTTCGAAAGGGCACCGAATTCTTCTCCAATGCGCTCTGGCAATTGAGCGTCATAGTCGCTCGCCCGCGTCGCGCAGCACTTGGTCGACGACCTGGCTTGTGAGCCAGAATCGGGCCTTGGCTTGCAGGTCATCGAGCAACGGGGCAATCGCATCGATCAGCCGGAGGTCCTTCGCCAACCGCAGGCAACCGACCGTACCCGTGAACTTCAGTCCGCGGTGTTCGGCCACGTCTCTGGCCGCCAATTCGTCGAGGAGCAACAGCGTCGAGCCCGCCTCGACGCCCAAAGCGATGTACTCGGCTTCGCCGGCGTGGAGTTCTCGCGTGAGCGCATCGACCAGCGCCCGATTAGCGGCTTGACGAATGCAGACGAAGGGCGCTTGCCATGCCACGGCGGCCGCTGGAAACAGCTCTCGCTTGGCCTGTAGCTCCTCCACGACGCACTGCGGCACCGCAATCTCGCCGAAAAGATCGCGCAGCAACCCCAGCCGGCCGATCTCGGCGAAGTTGATGAGCGGCGTCGTGTTGGCGATGACTAGCCGCTGGCCCGCCATGCTGCTAAGTGCTCCAGGTCTTTCTGGTAGTCCTCAAGGTCGTACTGCTGAGCGACGCGGCACTCGCCGAGCAGGTACTGGAACTCGGCCTTCGCCACATCCGCGATGCGACAGGCCCCTGCGCCCGAGATCAACCCCTCGCGATAGAGCTGGATCGCAAGCTGCTTCTTCAATTCCGACTCCAGCCGGTGACGCGGGATTTTGGCCGCCGCCAAGGCGTCGCCCGGTATCGTCAACGATATGTCGGTCATCGAGCGAGTTCTCCCTTTGCCGGTGCTCGCTGCGGATCATTATGGCCCGTTCCAAAAAAACTGCAACGTGGGGCAGGGTGCCAACCTGCCAAGAACACGGCAGATTGGCAATCTGCCCCACATTGGCATGCTGCAATATTATTGGAACGGGCCATACTTATCATTCTAACCCGTCTGCAGGGGCGTCGTCAACTGCGGAGGGCACGTCGGTCTGTACGTTGCTGTGGCGTCGAGTTGGTCCATCGGCGGCGAAACGCTCGACCGCGATTTTGCCGTCTACAACAACTACAAGAAGTATCTCGGCCCGCTCGGCGCGAAGGCGATCCGGCTCCAGGCCGGTTGGGCCAAGTGCGAGAAGACCCAGGGCGTTTACGACTGGGCGTGGCTGGATGAGGCAACGCCATGCTTTGCCATCAAGGAGTAGCGGCTTTCCAACACCCCATCTCCCGCTTGCACGAAAAGCAGCCCCCAGTCGCTTGACGTTCGGGCGCGCTGAGCTATAATGCGGCACTCGGGAGTGGGGAAGGCCACGCGCGATGGCGCCAATTGGGGGCCCTCGCGACAACTCCGCGTAATGGAGGCACTCATGAAAACTTGGCTCATTCTGGGCGCGCTGTTGGCCGTCGCGATTGCGGTTGCACCGGCCGGAGCAGCGGACGAGGATCTTGCCGCGCTGGTGAAGGCCCTCGGTTCGACGGAAGAAACGGCACGGCTCAAGGCGGTCGACGGGTTGGGGAGTCTTGGTCCGAAGGCCGCGGGAGCGGTCAAGGCCCTGGCCGAGCGACTTTCGGACCACTCGCCGAGGGTGCAGGCCCACGCCGCCAGGGCCCTTGGGGAGATCGGCAAGCCGGCCTTGGGGGCGGTCGAAGCGCTGGTCCGTCTGATTGGCGATCCGGACGCAATGGTCCGCCGGGAAGCGGTTCGGACGCTGGACGACCTTGATCCGGAGCCCAAGGTGGTGCTGCCGCTGCTGGTGAAGCTGCTCAGGGACCCGGATCATTCGGTGAGACTGCTGGCCATGCAGGTCCTCCAGGAAATCGGCGAGGAGGCGGTCGAGCCGCTGGTGCGGGCGCTGGGCGACGAGAAGACGGCTTGCTGGGCCTGCCTGGTGATCGGCGAGATCGGCCCGAAGGCGAAGGCGGCCGTGCCCGCGCTCACGAAGCTGCTCGATCACGCGGCGCCCGACGTGCACCAAGAAGCCATCTTGTCGCTGGCTGCCATCGGGGCGGCGTCGGCGCCGGCGGCGGGGAGACTCGTGGGAGCCCTGGACGATCCGCTCTTGCGGGACGCCGCGACCTACGCGTTGGTACACATCGGGAAAGTCTCTGCGGATGCCGAAGCCAAGATCCGCGCCAACGCCAAGGCCGACAACGCGATGACGAAGGTCGTCAGCACGTGGGCCTTGGCGAAGCTCCACCCGAAAGACAAGACGCTCCAAAAAGAGGCTGCGGAGGTCCTGGTCGAGGGATTGACGAGCGACCGCGAGCCGGTGCGCTCGGCGGCGGCGCGGGCCATCAGCGACATCCGCCCCGGGCCGAAAGTCATGGTGCCGCTGCTGGAGAAGGCCCTCGAAAATGCGAAACCGGAGGTCGTGCAGCACGCGTTGGACGCGCTGGCCGGGGTGGGCGCCGCGGCGGTTCCGAGACTGGTCGAGGCCCTGAAATACGAGAAGGCCCGATCGAGGGTGGCCTACATCCTCGGCCAGATTGGCCCTCAAGCCGAGGCCGCGGTGACTGCGTTGGCCGGGTTGCTCAACGACGCCGACCCCGAGACGCGGCGCGAGGCGGCCATCGCCTTGGCGAAGATCGGCCCGGCGGCGAAGCAGGCGGTCCCCGCGCTGATCGAGGCGATGGAGGCGCGCCGGGAGCACGGGCCCATTTACGCCTTGGGCGGAATCGGTCCCGCGGCGGCCGCGGCCAAACCCGCGCTCATCAAGATCATGGCCGGCAAGGACGAGACGCCGGCGGTGTTCAGCGCCTGGGCCCTGGCGTCGATCGATCCCGGCGACGCCGAGGTCGCGAAGAAGTCGGTGCCGCTGTTGCGAATCGCGCTGGCCGACTCCGAGGCCGCCATCCGCCAGCAGGCGGCAATCGCCCTTGGAAAACTCGGGCGGCTGGCGAAATCCGCGACTGGCGCCTTGCAGGAGGCCCAACGCGATCCGGACCCGCAGGTCTCCGCCGCCGCCGGCCAAGCGCTCAAGGCAATTGACCAGTAATCCCCGTCCGAATTCAGGAGAGACACTCCCATGAAGGCACTGATTCCGGCCCTAGCGTTGGTGGTGATCGGGTTGTGCGCCTACAGCGCGATCGCGCCGGCGCAGTTTGCTGTCGGGGTTGGGGGTTGGGGAGACGGATACCATGCCTCCACCGCCGCTGAGGGCCGCGCCCGCGGGATGGCCGACGTGATCCGCTCTCAGGGACAGTACAATCTGACCACCTCGGCGGCCGCCGTCAACATGGAGGAGGCTGCGCGGCAGAATATCGAAAACCGGGCGAAGTGGACCGACACCTACCTCGAGATGCGCCGCACCAATAAGGCGTACCATGACTCGCTCAAGAAGCCCCGGGATCCCGAAGCCGCGCTGCGGTACGCCGAGGCCCAGAAGCCCAAGCGCCTGGCCTTGGGCGAGCTTGGCGTCTCGGGCGACATCCACTGGCCGGCGTATTTCTCGGCGGAGAAATTCGCCGACCAGCGCCAGGAGATCGAGAAGCTGTTCGCCGAGCGGGCCCAACAAGGAGGCCTGCCGTCGCCGCAGGAGGCGCGGATCGAAGAGATCACCCGGGCCATGCTCGACGAGATCAAAACGGAGATCGACTCGATGCGCCCCGGCGACTATACGAAGTCGAAGCAGTTCCTCGTCAGCCTTGCCTACGAGGCGGCGCTGCCGGTGAATTGAGCCTTGTCTGCCGTGACCGTCAAGCCCGTCTCGACCCGGCGTGAGAAGCAGCATTTCCTGCGGCTTCCTTGGGAGATCTACCGCGACGATCCGCACTGGATTCCGCCGATTCGGCTCGACGAGGAAGAACTGGTCGGCTATCGGCCCCATCCGTTCTACGAGCGAAACAAGGTCCAGACGTTCCTCGCCTTTCGCGGCGGCAGCGTCGTCGGCCGGATCGCCGCGATCCTCAACGAGATTCACAACGACCACCACCAAGAGCGGCGGGGGTTCTTCGGATTCTTCGAGTGCGCGGAGGACCAGCTAGTCGCCTCCGCGCTGTTCGATGCGGTCAAGGGCTGGTTTGCCGAGCGGGGCGTCGGCCGGTTGCGCGGGCCGATGAACCCGTCGATCAATTACACCCTGGGCACGCTGGTCGAGGGTTTCGACTCGCCGCCCACGTTCATGATGACCTACAACCCGCCGTACTACCCGCGGCTGCTGGAAGCCTGCGGCCTGGTGAAGGCCCAGGACCTCTACGCGTACTACGGTTACCGAGACATGCTCCCGCGCGTCCGGGAGAAGTTGAAACCGATCCACGATCAGATCGTCGAGCGATACGGCGTGCGCGTGCGGAGCCTGGACCGGTCACGGTTCCTGGAAGACGTGCAAGCGTTTCTCCAGACGTACAACCGGTCGATGGCCCAACACTGGAGCTACTGCCCGCTGACGACGGCCGAAGTGCGGCACATCGCCAAGGCCCTCCGCTGGCTGATCGTGCCCGAGCTGACCGCGTTTGCGGAGCTCGACGGGAAGCTCGTGGGCGTGATCCTGGCCATGCTCGATTACAATCCGCGGATCCGCGCGATCGACGGCCGGCTGTTCCCCTTCGGATTCATCCGATTGCTCTGGAACCGGCGCCGGATCAAGAGAATGCGATTGGTCGCAGCGAACGTGGTTCCCGAATATCAGCTCATGGGGATCGGCCTGGCGTTGCTCGGAGCGATGGTTCGCAAGTGCTTCGACTGGGGCTTGGAGGAAGCAGAGTTTTCCTGGGTCGCGCAGTCCAACAGTCTCTCCCGCGGCAGCCTGGAAAAAGGGGGCGCCAAACGGCTGAAGACCTACCGCATCTACGACTGGCAGGCGTGAGAGCCTCCGCATTTGGGCCATCCTACCAGCCGCGGGCCACGACGGTCGTAGGGCAAGCTGCCGGCTTGCCCGTGAGTAGCACCGGGGCAAGCTGGCAGCTTGCCCCTACGTTGGAACGTGCCCCACGCGTGCCCCCCACGTTGGAAACGTGCCCCACGGCCGTCGTGCCACCGTTAGGGCTTGCGCGATCCACAGGAATCCTCTTAGGTCGCCTTGCGGAAACCTCCCGAGTGACATTTTTCGGAGGGAGAGCCATGTTCTAAGGGCGTGCGGTATGGTATCGTGACAGATCGTGCCGCACGGAATGGCCGGCGCGGGGTGTCGCCCGAAGATTGCGGCGGCGCCTCGCCGCAGTGTCGGTTCCGGTGTGCGAGCCCACGATGAGCCGCATACCCGTCTTTTCCTCCAAACGGTGAGCCGGAGATTCTGGGGATGCGCATTCTTCTCGTCCAGCCCAAGGCCCAACTCGGTCCGCTCGGATTCCATATCATCGCGTTGCCCGAACCCTTGGCCCTGGAGATCCTCGCCGCCACGGTTCCCGACGACGAGGTGTCGATCCTCGACATGCGGATTGACGACGACCTGCTCGGGGCGATCGACTCGTTCGCGCCCGACCTGGTGGCGGTCACCGCCCTGACCACCGAGGTCTATGCGGCACAAGAAGTGTTGTCTGCGGTCAAGGCCCGCGCGCCCGAGGTCTTCACGGTGGTGGGCGGGCATCACGCGACGCTGGTGCCGCACGATTTCTTTCTGCCCAGCGTCGACGCCATCGGTTTGGGAGAAGGCGAGGCCGTTTTCCCGCAGCTCGTCGAGGCCCTCAAGCGGGGCCGGCAATTGAAGGAGGTCCCCAACCTGATATGGCGCGATGGCGACGGAGAATTCCTTGCCAATGGGCGGAGCGTGCCGGACCTGGACATGGACGCCCTGCCCCAGCCTCGGCGCGACCTTGTGCGGCGCTATCGCCCGGAGTACTTCATGCTCGTCCACCGCCCCGAGTCCTCCGTGGCGACCGGCCGCGGCTGCCCGTACCGCTGCAACTTCTGCAGCGTCTGGGAGTTCTACCAGGGGAAAACGCGGCAGATGTCGCCGGGCCGCGTGGTGGAGGAGTTGCGCGGCATCGAGACCGAGCATCTGACCTTCGTCGACGACAACTTCATCTTCGCGGGCCGCCGCGAATTGGAGATCGCCCAGCGGATCAAGGCCGAGGGCATCCGGCGCCTGTACTCGATGGAGTGCCGGACCGACGCGATCGTGCGCCATCCCGAATTGATCCCCCTCTGGGCCGAGTTGGGATTGCGAAGCGTGCTCTTGGGGCTGGAGGGCGCCGACGACGGCCGGTTGGCGAGCCTCAACAAGCGAAACGCCGCCCGTACCAACGAGGAGGCGGTGCGAATCCTTCAGGCCAACGGCGTGAACGTCTGGGGGGCCTTCATCGTCGATCCCGACTGGACGGCCGACGACTTCCAGGCCCTACGGGACTACGTCCTCCGGCTCGAGCTCAGCCTCGTGCAGTTCACAGTGCTCACGCCGCTGCCGGGCACCCAACTGTACCGCGAGAACCATGCCCGGCTGCTGACTCACGACTATACCTGTTTCGACACGCTGCACGCGGTGCTCCCCACGCGCCTTCCGCGGGAAGAGTTCTACCGCCGTTTCGCCGGACTGTACCACCGGCCGGATCCCAAGCCGTATTTCGACCTCATCGATCGCGGCGTGTGGACCCTGGAGCAGCTCAAGTTGGCCTACAGGAAGAGCAAGACGATGCAGCAATGGGAGCTGTACGCCGAAAACGACCCGGTCCTCCGCCAAAAAGACAAGGCGACGCGATCCGATCGCTGCGCTCACCGCGTGAAGCCGGCTTCTTCCACGGTGGGGCCCCGGCCGAGGCTCCTAGACGACAGTGCGGCAGTGGATGAAGGCATGAGACTCGAGGCCCGTGCGAACGACACCATCCTGGCTCGCCTGTTCCATCACGCCCAGCTCATGCCGGATCGGACGGTCTATACGTTCCTGCGCGACGGCGCAGCCCCGGAAACGATCACGTACGGTGAGTTGCACGATCGCGTCCTTTGTCTTGCTCACGGCTTTCGTGAGCGTGCCGAGCCGGGCGATCGCGCCTTGCTCGTCTACCCGTCGGGGTTGGAGTTTATCGCGGCGTTCTTGGGCTGCCTTGCCGCGGGGATCATCGCCGTGCCGGCCCAATTGCCCCGGCGCAATCGCCCGAGCGAGCGCTTGCAGCACATCGCGGCCGATGCCGACCCCAAGCTGATTCTCACCTCGACCCGGGTGCTTCGCAGTCACGGGAGCCTTGACGCGCTGAATTCAACCGGCCAGCGCATGGTCTTGGCCACCGAGGATCTGAGCAACGGGCATCCGCCCGACCTGCGCTGGCCGCTTCCCGAGCCGGAGGCGATCGCGTTTTTGCAGTACACGTCGGGATCGACGGGCAATCCCCGAGGCGTGATCGTCACCCACGGCAACATCGCCAACAACGAGGCCACCATTCAAGCCGAGTTCGGCCACACGCGCGACAGCATCGGCTGCCTTTGGCTCCCCCTGTTCCACGACATGGGACTGATCGGAGGCGTGCTCCAGCCGCTGTTCGCCGGCTTTCCCACGGTGCTCCTGGCGCCGGAGGCGTTCATCCAGCAGCCGGTCGAGTGGCTGCGCGCGATCGGCCGGTACCGCGCGACCACGGCCGGGGCGCCGAATTTCGCCTATGACTACTGCGTCGCGCGGGTCAGCGAAGAGCAGAAGCACGCTCTCGATCTCAGCAGCGTCAAGGTCCTCTTCGACGGGGCGGAGCCCGTCCAGGCCGAGACCCTCAACCGCTTCACGCGGGCCTTCGCGCAATGTGGCCTCCACCCCGACGCGGTCTATCCCTGCTACGGACTGGCCGAATCCACGCTCCTCGTCTCGGGCGGGCCGCGCGAGGAGCCGCCGCGAAGGCTTTGGGTTGGCGCCGACGGGCTGGAAACTCGCGTGGTGCGGTCGGTTCAGGCCGGCCATCCCGGATCCCGGTGCCTGGTCTCCAGCGGGCGGCCGACCTCGGGCACTCGCCTGGCCATCGTCGACCCCGATTCCCGCGTCGAGTTGCCCAGCGGTCGAATCGGCGAAGTCTGGGTGAACTCGGAGAGCGTCTGCCAAGGATACTGGAACAAGCCCGCCGAAACCCGGGAAACCTTCCAAGCCGTCCTCCACAGCGGCGACAACGGCTTTCCTTTCCTGCGCACCGGCGACCTGGGCTTCCTGGAATCGGGATACCTTTTCGTCACCGGCCGGATCAAGGACTTGATCATCATTCACGGGCGGAACGTTTACCCGCACGACGTCGAGGCCGCGGTCCAGCGGGCGCTCGATTTCCTCCCGCCCAACTCCTGCGCCGCGTTCAGCGCGGCGGTCCACGGCGAGGAGAGGCTGGCGCTGGTGATCGAGGTCACGCGCGCCATGGCGGGCAGGCTGCGGCAAAACGGGCAAGACAATGGCTCGCGGGCAGAACACGCGTTGGCCGAAATGCGGCAATTGGTCGCCCGGCTCCAGACCGCCGTCGCGGAAGAGTTCTCCGTGGCCATCCACAGCGTCGCCTTCGTGCGCCCGGGCGCGTTTCCACGCACCTCCAGCGGCAAAGTGCAGCGACGGATCTGCCGCGAACAACTGGCGGCCGGGACCCTGGATGCGATTTTCCAGTGGAACGATGGGCACTGCGCCGTGCGCGGGGCTCCCGACTGCGCTGTGCGCGGGTCTCCTGACCCCGCACAGGGGCGGCCGAAGGCCTCCCTGAAGCGCAGGAGACCTCCGGTCGGACCCGTCGGCGGGGTCGAGAGACCCGCGCCGAGCGCGCCGTCGTGCCAGCCGGAAACGCAGATCGTCGCCGGGGATCATGACGGCCAGCGGCGCCGCGAGCTCCGGGAATTGGTCCTCCGCGTGCTCACCGATTACTTCCGGCGTCACAAGGGCGTCGACCCGGGCCCGATCGACTTCCATACTTCCTTGTTGACCCTGGGCGTCGATTCGCTCGGCGCCGCCGCCATCGCACTGGAAATCGAGAGGGCCACCGGCCGGACGCTCACGCCGGACATCATCTTCGAGTATCAGACGGTGGACCAGCTCGCCGGCTATCTGGATCGGCACCCGGGTCCCTGCGCTGTGCGCGGGTCTCCTGACCCCGCACAGGGGCGGCCGAAGGCCTCCCTGAAGCGCAGGAGACCTCCGGTCGGACCCATCGGCGAAGTCGGGAGACCCGCGCCGAGCGCGCCAGGACCCGCGCCGAGCGCGCCGAGCGCGCCCGAGGAGACGCCGGCCCCGGAATCCCACCCACCCGATCGCGCGGCGAGCTTCCTGCAAAGCCTTGCCGAGCGCAACCGAGCGGTTGAAACGCTGAAGAAGCAGAACCAATACTTCTTCGAGACGCCGATCTCCCGATTCAACGCCTCGACCTGCGAAGTCGACGGCCGCGAAATGCTCATGTTCAGCTCGTTCAGCTACCTGGGTCTGGTGGGCCATCCGGAGGTGAATCAGGCGGCCATCGACGCCATCCAGCGGTTCGGCGGCGGGGCCCACGGGGCGCGGCTGATTGCCGGAACCACCGTCTTGCACCAAGAGTTGGAGGCCCGCATCGCCCGCTTCATGGAGGCCGATGCGGCCCTCGTCTTCGGCACGGGCTATGTGACCAACCTGGGCGTCATTCAGGCCCTGGTCGGCAAGCAAGACTACGTCGTCGGCGACGCCTGGAATCATGCCAGCATCGCCGATGGCTGCGCGTTTTCCGCCGCGGAGTTCGCGGCATACGCGCACAATGACATGGATCACCTCGAGCGCTGCCTGAAGGGATCAAGAGGACGTCACACGCTCGTCGTCGTCGACGCCGTGTACAGCATGGAGGGCGACATCGCTCCCCTGCCCGACATCGTCCGCCTCTGCCGCCAATACGATGCCCTGCTGATGGTCGACGAAGCCCACAGTCTTGGCGTGTTGGGAACAACCGGCCGGGGCGTCCAGGAACACTTCGGCCTGCCCCCGGATGCCATCGACGTGAAGATGGGAACGCTCTCGAAGGGTCTGGCCAGCCAAGGCGGGTTCGTCGCCGGCAGGGAAGAGATCATCACCTTCTTAAAGTACAACGCCCGCGGCTTCGTCTTCAGCACCGCGCCTCCGGCCCCGGGCATGGCCGCGGCCATGAAAGCGTTGGAGATCCTCCAGCGCGAGCCCGAACGGGTCGAAACGCTCCGCCGCAATGCCGCCCGGCTGCTGGAGGGCCTCCACGCTCTCGGATTGAAGACCACCCGGACGCAAACGCCGATCATCCCGGTTCTCTGCGAAACCATGGAAAAGACGCTTGCGATGACCGCGTTTTGTAGGGAAAATGGATTGTTCGTGGTCCCGGTCTTCTATCCCGTGGTGCCCATGAATTCCCCCAGAATCCGACTCAACGTCACGGCCGCGCACTCCGAGGCGGAGATCGACAAGGCGCTTGATGTCTTGGGCCGCGCAGCCCGGGAGGCAGGCTTGACGCCATGAACATTCCCGACGGCGTCCAATATTTCCCTGCCCGGAGCGAGATGCCGGCCCACCTCGGGGATCGGCTCCAGCGGTATGCCTTTCGCTACGGCAACACGTATGCCTCCTATCTAGTCACCGATCCGGATTGGGAAACTCTCTGGTCGCGCGAGCGCCGCGGGGTGTTGCGTTTCGTCCGCTGGGGAGGGGCTTACGCAATGGTCGTGGGCGGGCTGTTGGCGCCGCCGGAAGAGCAGGAGGGCTTGCTGACCGACTTCCTCCAATTGGCCAAGAGCAACCGCTGGCACGTCGCCTTCTATAACATCGACAGGGAACAACTCTCCCTGTTCCGACGCCGCCGTTTCCAGGTCACGAAGTTCGGCGAAGAGCCGGTGGTTCGGCTCGACAGGACCGATTGGAAAGGCAAGGACTACGAGTGGGTAAGGCGGCAGGAGAAGTTCTGCACGCGTCAGGGCGTTCGGTTGATTGAGGTCGACCCAGACCCGAATGATCCGCACTATCGCCGGCAGATCGCGCCGGAACTGGAAGCGATCTCCCGCGAGCACATCGCCGGCACGCTTCACGGCAGGGAGCTGCGATACTTCGTCGGCCGATTCGACGCCAACTGCCTGGGGGACCGCCGTCTGTTCGTGGCCCAGCGCGATTCGCGGATCGAAGCCTTCATCGTCTGCAATCCCTGCCTGTCCGGGACGATGTGGGCCGTCGAGATGTATCGCCGCAGGGCGGATGCGACCCGCGGGGTGATCCCCTTTGCCATTCTTCAAACGATGCGCACGCTGAAACAAGAGGGCGTGGACTACTGCTCGCTCTCGCTGATCCCCGCGGTGCGCTGCGAAACCGCCGTCACCGGCGACAGCATGATCGCCCGCCCGACGCTCGTCTTTTGGTGGCGCCACTTGAGCGCGATTTTCGACTTCCGCGGGATCTATCATTTCAAGAGCCGGTTTCATCCCGAGTACCGCGAGATGTACATGGCGGCCTGGCCCAAGGTCACCATCCGCTCGATGATTGCCCTCGGCATGGGATGGGGGCTGATTCGGTTCAATCCCTGGCGTCTTGTCCGGCGCGTTCTGAGCCAGCGGCGCAAGTTGGAGTCGCGTAAGTCGCTGGCCGAGCCCGACTTCCGCCCGGAGCGAATCCTCCGCCGCTTCGCCCGTGCCGCGCCGCCCGAAAACACCGTTCCCCACGGCGAGCCTTCAGGAGCCGTAAGGGAATAAGGTGATCGCCTGTCGTAGGGCAAGCTGCCAGCTTGCCCCGGTGCTGCTCACGGACAAGCTGGCAGCTTGCCCTACGGTGAATCCGAGACCGAACCCACCGCGACGCGATGACCACGGACCGCTGGTACCAAGGCCGGCTCTGGCACGGGATGGAATTGACGGCCTGGCTGCGGCTGTTGGCGCGCAACCGCTTCGCCGTTAGTCCCTCCCGCCTGCCCGCGGCGCTCGGCATCACGCTGGCCAGCGCGATCAACACGGCCTTACGGGGATGGCAGGCCGTGCGGTTTGGCCGTCGCGCGGCCCGCGTCGAAATCACCCCCGACCCGGTGTTCATCATCGGTCACTGGCGCACCGGCACCACCATGCTGCACGAGCTGTTGGCGCTCGATCCTCGCCATCGTTGCCCGACCACTTTCGAGAGTCTCTGCCCGAATCACTTCCTGGTCAGCGAGAGGTTCGTGCGCTACTGGCTGTGGTTCATCCTGCCGCGGACGCGGCCGATGGACAACGTGCGGGTGAGCTTCGACCGCCCCCAGGAGGATGAAGCGGCCCTGTGCAACCGCGGCGTGCCGAGCCCGTTCGCCACCGTGGCCTTTCCCAATCGTCCGCCGCAGTATCCCCGCTACGTCGATCTGGAGGACTTGTCGGCCGCCGAGTTGGCGCGCTGGCAGCGGGCCTTCCGCACCTTCTTGAAACTCCTCTTGCTGAAGCGGCCCGGCCAACTTGTCCTCAAGTCGCCGCAGCACACGTTCCGGCTCAAGATCATCCAGCCGATGTTTCCCCAGGCCCAGTTCATTCACCTCGTGCGCGATCCCTACGAGGTGTTTCCCTCGACCGTCCACTTCTGGACGCGAATGTACAAGGTCCACGGCCTTCAGCGGCCCAATCTCAAGCGGCTCCACGAGGAGGTGTTCGAGACCCTTCGGGCGATGTACCGGAGGCTCGATGAATCGCGGGCACTCATCGCCCCGGCCAGCTTCTACGAGCTCCGCTACGAACGACTCGTTGCCGATCCGGCCGCCGCCGTCCAGGCCATCTACGAACATTTCCAGTGGCCCGGCTTCGCGGCCGTCCTGCCCGCGGTTCTCAAGTACGCCGAACGAGCGAAACGTTTCCAGACCAACCGTTACGAGCTGTCCCCCGAGCTGCGCCAAGAGATCGCCAGCCGCTGGGCAACCTACATCGAGAAGTACGGATATGCCGCGAAAGGAGCGCCAAAATGAACATGCAGGGTGATGTTGCTACCAGTCTCCTTTATAGGGTATGGTCCGTTCCAGAAAAACTGCAGCGTGGGGCAGGTTGCCAACCTGCCAAAAACACGGCAGATTGGCAATCTGCCCCACATTGGCATGCTGCAATATTATTGGAACGGGCCATAGATCCATGGCAGCCTCGGCACTTTTTTGAAGACAGCGAACTACTGAGACGTGAAATGGCAACGACCCGCGGAAAGTAGAATGGCCCATTTTCGCCTTTTCGCTCTTTCGTTGCCGCTGGACCGACCCATCGAGGCCCAATGGATCCGAATCGCGTTTCTCGACGCTGGCGGCAAGCCCGTCACCGTGCCGTGCGATGAGGTCGAACTCTATCTTGGTCGGGGACGTTCGCCCTGGATCGTCACCGGGCCAATGAGGCCGGACGGCAGTAGCGGCTGATCCTTGCTGAAGGCGACGTTGGTGCGCGTGAGCCGCTTGGCGGGCGGCAGCCCGGCGTCGCCGATCAGGCGGTTCGGCCAGAGGTTGACCACGTCGATTTCCAGCCGGTTGCCCGTGGCCCGGACCGCCTCCGTGATGTCCACTCGCCAGGGAGCGCACCAGACGACGCCGAGGTCTTTACCGTTGAGCCGCACGCGGGCGAGATGGTGCACGGTGCCGAGGTCCAGGTACGTCCGCCTGGGCGAAGCAGCATCGCCAGGAGAGACTGGCAAATCGAAGCTCCGCCGATAGGTGGCCGTACCCGAGTAGTGCCGGATCTGCTCGTCGGAATGCTTCGTCCAATCGACGAGTTTGTCGAACACAACGCGGCTGGGACCGCCCCATTTCGGGTCAAAGGACACTTCCCAGGGACCGGTCAATTCCGCAGCCGGTTTGACGCTCGGGAATGCCTGGTCACACGAGACCGCGGCCGTGTCCGGCTCGGGCTTTCGCTCTCGGAAAACCACGAAGAAGCTCTGCGAGGGAGCAAATTGAATGGGCACCAGTGTCCTGCCGGATTCCACGCGGCAGTTCTCCAGGCGAAGGACCGTACCCGACACCGGGTCCCACAATTCCGGCGCGAGTCCCCCAACGCGAAACGCGCACTCGACTCGCTCGGCAACGGCCCGCTGGTTGGAGACGAAGTACACGTTCGCCCCATCGATGGTGCGATGGATAAATCTGAGGTTCGACCCTGGCAAGGCGCTGCGAGTTTCAAAGTCCGGCGGCACGCCCAACTCGGCAAGCACCGTGGCCAATGGCCGGCCCCAAATGAGCCGACCCTTGCCGATGCGTCGCTCGCCCTGCTCGGGCGCCGCGGGTCCCCAGAGTCGGTCTGCGAGGGCCCGCACCTCTTCGTCGCACTTGGGGTAATCGCCAAGACCGGGAGCGCGCAGGGGACGCGGGCCGCAGATGATCGCCCCGGCCTCGATGAGTTCTCCGATCCGCCGCAGGATGCGTGGCGACGTCGTCCTTTCTTCAGGCAGCACCAGCACGCGGTAGCTCGCTTCGCCGGGCAGCACGACCCGGCCATCCTTCACGCTCAGCCGGTTTTGCAGCACGTCGGCGTTCACGCAGTCGAAGTCATAGCCGGACGGAAGCGACGGCCGCACGTGGGCGCGGCCGGGCACGTACTTGGTGGAGCCTTCCCCGTAGAAATAGCACACGTCGGCATGGAAGCGGCCCGATTGCAGCATGTATTGGCAGCGGGCCAAGTAATTGAACCAGGCGCCGGCCATAGGCCACCACGTAATATGGCGGTCGATGTGCGTGCCGGCGCCGTACTGCCAGCCGGGGATCACGTCGGATTGCGGCTGGTGCGTGTACTGGTGGAAGACCATGCGGTTGAGCCCGTCGCAGAACGCCTCGTCGCCCAGGGCCTTCAAGGCAAAGGGATACTCGACGAAGTGGTTCCACGACGTGAACGCCTCCGCCTGGACGATCCGCCGGCCGTAGACGTGGGCCGCCGAAGCCACCGAGCGGATCACGTTGCAGAAGGGATCGAACTGCGACATGATGTTTGTTCCGTGCCAGAACTCGCCCATGGTCACGTCGCATAGGCCCGCGCAGCGGAGGCCGTCGAAATGCGGATGGGGATAGGTGCCGTAGCCCGTCTCGCAGTGCATGCCCACCCCGCGGGCACGGGCCAACTGGCCGAATCGGGCGAAGAACTTTTCGGCCATCAGATCGCCGATCGTCGCGCGGAAGTCCCAGAAGAAACGGCCGGTGGGCTCGCGGCCGTCGACCACGCGCCGGGCCATGGCCGGCAGGTAACGGAGGAGATCGTATCCCCGCCGGGCCTTGAACTCGCGGCGGAAATCGGCCGACCAGGTGGGCTGCTGGCCCTGGATGTCCGCCCCCAGCTCGTAGCTATCCACATGGAGGAACTTGAGCGTGCGGCCCACGGCGTCGCCGGCGTCGGCCAACAGCGGCTCGGCGAGGTTCTTGAAATGGCACTCGATCCCCGCGGCGCTGAGCATGTCGGCCTCGTAGCCGGCGACGGTCGAGCCGGAGCGGGTCCGCTGGCCCTGGAGCGTGTAGCCGAATCGCAGGATCGTCCAGCGGCCCGGCGGAGCTTGCCAGTCAAGTGTTCCATCAGGTCGCATGTGGCTCGAAAGATCGACCACCTCGCTGCTGCCAACGTCGCAGACGTCGGGCCCCGTATACTCGTCCTGCAAAACCCCGGGCCCTTGTTTTGGCCAGTCCCAGAAACTGCGGTTGGCCGACTTGAAGTGCCACCATTTCGTGCCGAGCCGCATGTGGGGTTCGTCGCCGGCGCGCAGGAGCCACACTTCGGCCAGCTCGAAGTCCGCATCGGCGGCGGCCGGCTTGCCCCACGGGCCGGACCCGTGCGGAGCGACCTTCATGGCGGCAGGCCAGGCGCGATCGTCGAAGCCGACGTTCTGCCAGCCCTCGTCGGGCCGTCGCGATGCCCGCCAGCGATCGTCGGTCACCAAATCAACTCGCTGGCCGTCGGCGAGCACCACCGCCAGACGCCCGATGAAACCGGCCGGGTTCGGCTCCGTCGCGGCGTTCTCCGCGGTGACGGCCAGCAGATTGTCGCCGGGCCTGAGGAGCTTGGCGACGTCGATCGCCGTGAGCCTGTGGAAGCCGGCCGGGTCGTTCACGTTTCCCCCGGCACGCTGGCCGTTGACGTGCAGGGTGAAGGAGTTGTCGGCCGTGGCCGTGAAGCTCGCACTTGCGATCCGGCAGCCGGCGGGAAGGGCCAGCGACCTGCGCAAGTGGACCGCCCCGGGCGGGGCCATGACGGCGGGATTTCCTTCGGGATACCAGATCCACGAGCTTTCTTCGATCCCGGTCCTGCGCGTCACGTCGGCGATCGAGAGCCGGAACCACCGCGACGTGGTTTCCGACAGCGCGATACGTTGCGAGGGAGCACACAACGAGAACTCGGCTACGGTCCGGAACTGCTTGCCGTCGTCGGAGGCGGAGGCCTCCAAACGGCACGGCCGGGGCTCCTGCAACCGCGGGGCGATGAGCATCACGGCACTTGCCCGCAATGGCTGGGCATACTCCATCAATAGCCGTCGTCCTTCGCCGGAGGGCGCTGGGCCGGAGCGCCAAACGGTCTGCGGATCGCGGTCCACGGCGTCGGCGGCCGGCCAGTTCTTCTCGTCACAATATCCGCCGACCTCTGAGTTGGCCGTCACGTGCAAAGGCGCCACGGGGCTTGTCGGATGGTCACGAAAGGCCACGACGGCCACGTCGCGGTAGAAGCCATCGAGGGTGGGCGGCTGCGGAAGCTTGAGGACGACCTTTCTGGGCCCTTTCCCAGAGACTTCCGAAGTCTTGGAGACTTCGGAAGTCTGTGGCCGCCCCTCCGCCTGCATTTCGGAGTAGACGAGCTTCTTGTTGGCGCACTCGGGCGTGATCCACGGGCCACCGCAGTCCCAGCCGTCGCAGAGGTTCACACTCACCTCCATGCCGAGTCGGCCGGCCTCGCGCAGGGCATGCTTGTACATGGCCCGCCACTCGGGGCCGAGGAACTTCAGGCCCGGCGGCGTCTCGCCGCCGCCTGCGTTGAAGATCAGTACGCCATTGATCCCCTGGCGTTTCATCGCTTCGAGGTCTTGCGTGATCCCATCGCGGCTCACGTGGCCGTTGAGCCACCACCAATAGGTCCACGGCTTGGCCGAGTCGGGCGGCGACTGGAACCCCCGGGCCAGTTCGTCGCCGATAACGGCGACTGGAGCGGCGAGACATATCACCAAGACTGATAGCGCTGTTCGGCAAATTCTCATTTTGCACCTTCCTCGTGCTGTCTCTTGTCGAGCAATTAATACGGAAGTCAGA